>JAYROM010000160.1:0-2689 GCA_041911695.1 Aeromonadaceae bacterium | reverse complement strand
GGTAAAGGCATAATCACGGCTCGGCTGGAACTGTACGCCAGCACGCTTTTCCACTTCGGCCTTGAACGCCTCGACGCCGACGCGCTCCAGCGTGTACTTGGTCTTGGCATTCTTGCGATCGGTACGATTACCCCAGTCGCGCTGGGTGGTCACCACCGCCTCGGCAATTGCCAGCGTATGTTCCTTGGGAATAAACCCGAAATCATCGGCCTTGCGCGGGAAGGTGCCCTTCTCGCCATGGGTCATCGCCAGGCCACCACCGACCAGCACGTTAAAGCCGACCAACTTGCCGTTGTCAGCAATCGCCACGAAGTTCAGATCGTTGGCATGCACATCGACATCGTTCTGCGGCGGGATCACCACCGTGGTCTTGAACTTGCGCGGCAGGTAGGTGGAACCCAGGATCGGCTCTTCATCCGGCCCCAGCTTCTCGCCATCCAGCCAGATTTCAGCATAGGCGCGGGTCTTCGGCAGCAGGTGCTCGGAGATCGCCTTGGCCCATTCGTAGGCTTCGACATGCAGCTGCGACTCGACCGGGTTACTGGTGCACAACACGTTACGGTTGACGTCACCGGCGGTCGCAATCGAATCAATACCGTACTGATGCAGCATCTGGTGCATCATCTTGATGTTCGGCTTGAGCACGCCGTGGAACTGGAAGGTCTGGCGGGTGGTCAGACGGATGCTGCCGTACAGGGTATGATCCTGAGCGAAGGTGTCGATCGCCAACCACTGCTGCGGGGTGATGATGCCGCCCGGCATACGGGCACGCAGCATCACATTGTGCAGCGGCTCCAGCTTCTGCTGGGCGCGTTCGGCACGGATATCGCGATCATCCTGCTGGTACATGCCGTGGAAGCGGATCAGCTGGAAGTTATCGCCCTTGAAGCCACCGGTCAGCGGATCCTGCAGATCCTGCTCGATGGTACCGCGCAGAAAGTTGCTTTCGCCCTTCAAGCGCTCGTTATCGGCCAACGGGCCAGCCACCGGCCCAGGAACAGTCTGGTAACTCATCAGTAAACATCCCTCTGGTAACGACGGCTGCGACGCAGTTCGTTCAAGTACTCTTCAGCGGCCGCGGCATCACGCTGGCCATGTTCAGCAATCACGTCCAGCAGCGCGGCCTGCACATCCTTGGCCATGCGGTTGGCATCGCCACAGACGTAAACATGCGCCCCCTGCTCCAGCCAGGCAAATAGCTCGGCACCGCGCTCGCGCAGGCGATCCTGCACATAAATCTTGTGCGCCTGATCGCGACTGAACGCCAGATCAATGCGACTGAGCAGGCCCGATTTCACGTACTTCTGCCACTCTACCTGATACAGGAAATCCTGGGTGAAGGTCGGGTTGCCGAAGAACAGCCAGTTCTGACCGCTGGCGCCATCCGCTTCACGCTGCTGCAGGAAGGCACGGAACGGTGCAATACCGGTACCCGGACCAATCATGATCACCGGCGTATCGCCATTCTCCGGCAGACGGAAGTTGTCATTGTGCTCGACAAACACCCGCACTTCGCCGCCTACCGGTAGCCGATCCGCCAGATAGGAAGAGGCACCGCCAGCGCGCAGCGTGCCGTCGGCCTGCGGATAACGCACTACGCCCAAGGTCAGGTGGACTTCCTCGTCCACCTCCGCCTGTGACGAGGCAATCGAATACAGACGCGGGGTCAACGGACGCAGCAGGCCTTGCAGCTGTTCAACGCTGAGTGACGTGGGATAGCGCTTGAGCACATCCACCAGCTGGGCATTCGCCGCCAGCTGCAAGGTCTGCGCCTTATCGGCGGCCAGCGCCTGCAGTGCCGCATCGGCAGACAATGCCGCCAGCCCAGTGATAAAACCGGCATGCAGACGGGTCAGCTCGTAGTATTGAGTCAGTGCTTGGCGCAGGGGTTGTGCCTGACCGTCAACCGTCACCGGCTCATCGCCTTGCAACCCGCTCAACTGCAGGATCTCAGCCACCAGCGCGGCATCATTCTCGAACCAGACACCGAGCGCATCACCCGGCTGGTAGGTCAGGCCGGAGCCTTCCAGCGAGATCTCGATATGGCGAATATCCTTGATCGAATCACGGCCGGTGATCTTCTGGTTGGTGGCAAGTGTGGCGGTCCACGGGTTGAACTTATCGTAGTGAACCCCGGCCACTGGTGCAGCCGCCCCAGCCACCGGAACCGGTGCCGCAGCAGCACTGCCGCCCAGGGTGGCAGACAGCGCATCCAGCGCCTGTGCAGCCCAGTCGGCGGCAGCGGCACGGTAATCGACATCCAGATCCGCGCGAGCAATCACCCGGGTCGCGCCGGCCTGTTCGAGGAAGGTATCGAAATCCTTACCCGCCTGGCAGAAGAACTCATAAGAGCTGTCACCCAACCCGAGCACGGCGAACTTGAGATCCGGCAGCTTGCCGAGCTTGCCGCTCTTGAGTTGACCATGCAGGTCGACCGCATTTTCTGGCGGCTCGCCTTCGCCCAGCGTACTGGTCACCACCAGCAGGTGGGTCTCTTTCTTCAACTGCTTGGGCTTGTAATCATTCATCGCCAGCAGCTGGACGGCCAGACCGCGACCGGCCGCCAAGGTCTTGATCGACTCGGCGACGCCACGGGCATTGCCGGTTTGCGAACCATAAAGAATGGTCAAGCTACCCGCTGGCGCAGCCGCTGCTTGCAGGGCGCCGGCGCTAGCCGGGGCGGCAATCT
>JAYROM010000159.1:0-11261 GCA_041911695.1 Aeromonadaceae bacterium | reverse complement strand
AGGCGCCGCGCGTATCCATCCCGGCCAGCGGATCGGCGTCCTCTGGCGCCGGTGGCATCACCGTCGTCACCTTCGGCGTGCTGGCGGTACTGGTCACCGGCGCTTCAGGCGCAGCCGGGAACGGCTGGGTGGAAAACTCCTGCTGCGTCTCGGCGACCCGATAGGGCAGCGGGGTCTCAGTGCGCACTTCGACCTTCTGCTCAATGGGCTTGTTATTGCGCCAATGCCAGGCGTAATTACTGCCAGCCCCCAGTGCCAGACACAACGGCATACCCAGCACCCAGGCCAGTACCGGGCCAAGCCAGCGCCGCTCGCGCTCGACGCCACGGCCGAGGCTGGCTTCAAAGGCTGAGGAGGGTTTTTCATGCTGCTGGCGAGCAGATTGTAAAATCGACATTAGCTGGCACTCCCTTCAGACACGGTCGCCGCCGGCTCGACCGGCATAGCAGCACGCTCCAGACGCGGCATCGGATCGCGACTGCGCACATTCAGACGGATCAGGGTCTGGGCGCCGGCGGTGGTATCGGGTTTGAGCCCTTCGCTCTCCTGGAAACGGCGCAACTTGTCGCCGAGCTCTTTATCAAACTTGGTCACCTTGCGCGGACGCTCCTTGAACGCGCGGCTCAGTGCATTCTCCAGCCACTGCAAATCGGCCTTGTTGCTGCGCGGGGTAATGGTCTTGGCGCCGCTCTTTGGCAGTCGCCATAACAGGGTGTACTCCTCGCCCCAGGCCTGATCCAACCAGGCACGGGTCACGGTCCAAGTTTCGCCATCCACCAGCAAGTCGGCCTCCTTGTCGTCCACTCGCAGCAGATCGGCATAGAACTCGGTGGCATTCTCGTCATACAGCCGGATCACCGCCGGATGGCCATAGGCCAGTAATTCACTTAGCTTGCCACTGCCCTGCTGACACTGCAGACCGACACGACTGGCGTTGTCACAGGTGGCATCGGAGAGCACCGGCTCGAACCCCCAGACCCGGTACAGATTAAGCAGCGCCTCATCTTGATAGTTGGACTGGGTGATCGCCTTGTCAAAACGGGTGATCAGCGTGGCATCGGGCGGCAATTTAATCGGCACTTCGGTACGGTGCACGATCGGCGCCGGGAAGACGCCCCAGTGTTGCCAGCCCATCCAGCCACCGACCAGCATCAGCACGCCGCACAACACAAATGCCGCCATGCCCCAGCCGCTGGCCCCCTTTTCGGTGACGCCCAGCGCATCATAGGCCGCGGCAATCACAATCTTGTCGCTGATCTTGTGTTCACCGGCGGCATAGGCACCGAGCAGCGCGCGCTCGGCAATCAGGTTGATCAGGCGCGGGATCCCGCCACTCAGGCGATGCATGGCCCGCACTGCCGACGGGGTAAACAGCGGTTGCACACAGCCAGCGACCTGCAGGCGGAAGCGCAAATAGGCATCCACATCGTCGCGTGACAGCGGCAACAGGTGATAACGGGCGGTAATGCGCTGCGCCAACTGGCGCAACAGCGGCTGGCGCAGCAGTTGCTGCAATTCAGGTTGACCAATCAGCACCACCTGCAGCAACTTGGCATCATCGGTTTCCAGGTTGGTCAGCAGTCGCAGTTGTTCCAGCACCGGCGGGGTCAGATGTTGCGCCTCGTCGATCAACAACAATGAGCGGCGTCCGGCAGCATGGTTGGCCAGCAGATAGGCGCGCAGCGCATCGCCAAGCTCCTTGATACCGGCATCCGGCGGCATCGGCAGATGAAATTCATCGCAGATACTGGCCAGCAGCTCACGCTCGGTCAGGGTCGGATTCAGGATCTGCGCCAGATCGGTGTTCTCCGGCAGTTGCTGACGCAGGCAACGCGATACCGTGGTCTTGCCGGTCCCCACCTCGCCGGTGAGCAGCACAAACCCCCCACCATCACGCAACCCGTAATTCAGATGGGTCAGCGCCTCGGTATGGCGGTCACTCATATAAAGGTATTTCGGGTTCGGCGAGATCGAGAACGGGCTCTCGTTCAGACCGAAAAACGCCTTGTACATGCTTGTTTCTCCAGGCAGGCTGACGGCAGGTCAGCCGCCAGTGCGGCGCAGGCCATTGAGGGAGAGGCGGTGCCGGACAGGGACCACCACCAGTAACGCGGCAGTTTAAGCCAGCCCGAATTGATGTCAAAGCAGATATACTGTTTCATTTAGCTGTCGTGGCCGATTTCCTGTCCCGGCGCAAAAAAGCAAAGGAATTCAGCATGCAGATCTATCTGGTGGGGGGCGCGGTTCGCGACCAGTTACTTGGCCTGCCGGTCAAGGAACGTGACTATGTGGTGGTCGGCAGCGATGCCGCAACCCTGTTGGCACAAGGCTATCAACCGGTTGGACGCGACTTTCCGGTGTTCCTGCATCCAGAGACCCGCGAGGAGTACGCGCTGGCGCGTATCGAGCGCAAGCAGGGGCATGGCTATACCGGCTTCGCCTGCTACGCCGCACCGGAGGTGACGCTGGAGGAGGATCTGCAACGCCGCGATCTCACCATCAATGCCATCGCACAGGCTGAAGATGGTAGCCTGCATGACCCTTGGGGTGGTCAACAGGATCTGCAGGATCGGCTGTTACGCCATGTCTCGCCGGCGTTTCGCGAAGATCCGCTGCGCGTGCTGCGCATTGCCCGCTTTGCCGCCCGCTTCCATGCACTCGGTTTTCGTATCGCCGACGAAACCCAGGCCCTGTTGCGCGAAATGAGCGGCAGTGGCGAATTGGAACACCTGACGCCCGAGCGGGTATGGAAGGAGCTGGAGAAGGTACTGGCCGGCCCGCATCCGCAGATCTTTTTTCAGGTACTGCGCGATTGCGGCGCCCTGGCCGTGCTGTTTCCGGAGCTGGATCGGCTGTTCGGCATCCCGGCACGGCCGCAATGGCATCCGGAAATCGACACCGGCATCCATGTGCTGATGGCGATTGCCGCCGCTGCCGAACAGAGCGCGGATCCGATCGTGCGCTTTGCCGCCCTCTGTCATGATTTCGGTAAGGCCGAGACCCCGGCCGATATCCTGCCCAGCCATCACGGCCACGGCGAGCGCGGCTTGCCGCTGATCCGCGCCTTCTGCGATCGCTATCGGGTACCCAATGAATGGCGCGAGGTGGCATTGCTGGTCAGCGCCTGGCATAGCCTGGTACATATCGCACCGGAGCTGCGCACTTCAACCTTGCTGCACCTGTTCGATGCGGTGGATGCCTGGCGTCGACCGCAACGCCTGCAACAGCTGCTGGATTGCTGCCGTGCCGACTTCCACGGCCGAGAAGGCTTTGCCGAACGCCCCTATCCGGAAGCGGACTATGTCGATGAAGCCTTCGCCGCGGCCAAGGCCGTTCCGGTGCAACCGATCGTTGCCGCCGGCTATAAAGGCGAAGCCATCCGCCAGAAGCTCGGGCGCGCCCGGCAACTGGCGATTCGCGACGTGCGGACCCGCTGGCTGGATCGTTGACGCACCAGGTCGGCGCTCAGGCAGCTGGCCAGCTAAAGTCCACCGCGCGCAGCGGTTGCTGGCTGGCATCATAGCGTTGCCACAGTGCGGCCAGGGTCTCCCCAACCACCGGGTGGCAATAGTCCGGACAGAGCTCGGACAGCGGACGCAGCACAAAGGCATTAAGCAGGATCTCGGCCCGTGGCAACACCACCGGCGTGGTCAGCACCAGCTGGTCATAACAGAGCAGATCCAGATCCAGTGTGCGCGACGAGAACTTGCGCGCCTGTTGCGGCCGGCCATGGCGGAACTCGATCTCGCGCAGCGCGCTACACACCTCCGCCACGCTCATCCCGGTCTCCGCGCCGATCACCAGGTTATAAAACGGCGAGCCGGCAAACCCCACCGCATCACTCTCGTACACCGTCGAGCAGGTCAGCGGACCGAAGACCGTCTGCAGCGACTGCCAACCGGCGCGCAGATGTGCTTCACGATCGATATTACTGCCGACACCGATATAGATACGCGCCATCAGGCCTCCCGCACGATCTCCACGCCCACCCCGCCGCGGGCCGCAGGCACCGCTCCCGGTTTGGTGACGCGGACCCGCACCCGGGGCACCGCAAACTCGCGCAGAATCAAGGCGGCCACCCGCTCGGCGACCGTCTCGACCAGTTCAGTCGGGGCCGCCTGCACCAAAGCGGTCACCTGCTGGCTGACCCGGGCATAGTCCAACGCCAACGTCAGATCGTCGCTGGCTGCCGCCGGACGGTTGTCAAAATCCATTTCCAGATCCAGTACCAGTTTCTGGCTGATGCCTTTCTCCCAGTCATAGGCACCAATGGTGCAGATGACTTCAAGACCGGCAATAAACACCTTGTCCATAACGATTCCTTACGAAAAACGCAGAGGTCGGATACCTATTCGCGTCATTTGCGCCTATGATTCGGCCAAATTGGAGCGATCTTACTCCACTCGCCGACCAACACAAACCGGGTCCATGCATGACGCCACTCGCCCTCATCATGATGATGCTCGCCTATCTGGGCGGCTCCGTATCCAGTGCAGTACTGGTCTGCCGGCTTTACCGGCTACCAGATCCGCGCGAACACGGCTCGCATAATCCGGGCGCCACCAATGTGTTGCGTCTGGGCGGTCGGCTGGCCGCAGTGTGGGTGCTGTTGGGTGACATGCTCAAAGGCACGCTGCCGGTCTACCTTTCCTGGTATCTGGGGATCAGTCCGTTCTGGCTGGGGTTGATTGCTATTGCAGCCTGCCTTGGCCATATGTATCCGCTGTTTTTCCAGTTCCGCGGCGGCAAAGGGGTCGCCACCGCGCTCGGCGCCATGATGCCAATTGGTCTCGGCATGGGGGCCATGATGCTCGGCACCTGGCTGGTCGTCCTGATTACCACCGGTTATGCCTCGCTGGCCGCACTGGTCGCCGCCCTGCTGGCCCCGCTGTACACCTACTGGTTGAAGCCAGATTACACCCTGCCGGTGGCGATGCTGTGCGGACTGGTGATCTACCGTCATCACGAAAACATCCGCCGCCTGCTCGACGGCCAGGAGCCGCGGATCTGGCGGCGCAAGCCACGCCCCCCGCGCTAACGCGCCATGGCGCACTCGCCTATCACCGCGGGCACGCCGCGCCCTATCCGCCTTAAACCGGCGGTAACGCTTCCAGATTCCAGCGCGGAAACACGCGGATCTCCAGACCGGTAACCTGCCCGGCTCGCAGACGCTGCAGACCGGCATAGGCAATCATGGCGCCATTATCGGTGCAGTATTCCGTGCGCGGATAGAACACCTCGCCCTTGAGCTCGGCCATCATGTTCGCCAACTGCTCACGTAGTTGGGTATTGGCACTCACCCCGCCGGCAATCACCAAGCGACGCAAGCCGGTCTCTTTCAACGCCCGTCGACACTTGATCGCCAGCGTATCCACCACCGCAGTCTGGAACGCATGGGCGATATCGGCACGGGTCTGCTCATCCTGGCCTTCGGCATGAATGGTATTGGCAGCAAAGGTCTTCAGACCGGAGAAGCTGAAGTCCAACCCCGGGCGATCGGTCATCGGCCGCGGGAAGACAAAGCGGCCCGGCGTGCCCTGGGTGGCCAACTTGGCCAACCGCGCCCCGCCCGGATAATCGAGACCAAGCAACTTGGCGGTCTTGTCGAACGCCTCACCGGCGGCATCATCGATCGACTCGCCGAGAATGCGATACTGGCCGATACCATCGACACGCACCAACAGGGTATGCCCACCAGAGACCAGCAAGGCGAGGAACGGGAACGCCGGCGCCGGGGTCTCCAGCATCGGGGCCAGCAGGTGGCCTTCCATATGGTGTACCGCCACCGCCGGCTTGTTCCACGCCAGTGCCAGACTGCGTCCGACGGTCGCCCCGACCATCAACGCGCCGACCAGGCCAGGTCCGGCCGTATAGGCAATGCCGTCGATGTCGTCCGGGCCACACTGCGCCTCGGCCAACGCCGCCTGGATCAGCGGCAGCATCTTGCGCACATGGTCGCGACTGGCCAGCTCCGGCACCACGCCACCATAGTCAGCATGCAGCTTGACCTGGCTATATAATTGATGGGAAAGGATACCGGCGGCATCGTCATAGATGGCAATGCCGGTCTCGTCGCAGGAGCTTTCAATACCTAGTACACGCATGGGGGAAAAATCACTGTCAATTTGAGGACGGTATGTTACCCTTCGGCGGTTTTTTAGACCAGTCTCTTCCGATAAGGGTTTACAGGGCCCGAGGGATCGGATTAGAATTCCGCACCATTTTTATTCAGGCTGCCCATTGCATGGCCAGCCGATTGTTATCTCTGAGGTGAGAGGCACATGCCAGTAATTAAAGTCCGTGAAAACGAGCCGTTCGACGTAGCTCTGCGTCGCTTCAAGCGTTCTTGTGAAAAGGCCGGTATCCTGGCCGACGTCCGCAGCCGTGAGTTCTACGAAAAGCCGACGACCATTCGCAAGCGCGCCAAGGCGTCTGCCGTGAAGCGTCACGCTAAGAAGCTGGCTCGCGAAAACGCACGTCGCAACCGTCTGTACTAATTCGGTCTGACGGAGTATTTCGGTCATGTCACTGCAAGATCAGCTGAAAAGCGAAATGAAGCAGGCCATGCTGGCTAAAGATAAAGCCCGCCTGGGAGCCATCCGTTTGGTCATGGCCGAAATCAAGCAGAAAGAGGTCGACACGCGTACCACGCTGGGTGATGACGAAGTCATCACGGTATTGACCCGCATGGTCAAGCAGCGCAAGGATTCCATCAGCCAGTTCGAAGCCGCCGGTCGTCAGGACTTGGCCGATGTAGAACAGGCGGAAATCCGGGTACTGGAGACTTTTCTGCCCCAGCCGCTGGGTGAAGACGAACTGGATGCGCTGATTGTCGCCGCCATTGCCGAACTGGGTGCTTCCGGTATGCAGGCAATGGGCGCCGTCATGAATGTGCTGCGTCCGAAAATCCAGGGTCGTGCCGACATGGGCGCTGTCAGCGCCAAGGTCAAAGCACGACTGGCCTGAGCGCGTCTCCCCCGCGACGACAATGAGCCGCGCCCCTGATTGGGTCGCGGCTTGTTTTTTATGGCGGAGTCGATATGGCCGGCAAGATCCCTCAATCCTTCATTGATGAACTGCTCGCACGTACTGATATTGTCGAGCTGATCGACAGTCGCGTCCGACTGAAAAAGGCCGGTAAGAACTATCAGGCCTGCTGCCCGTTTCACAACGAGAAAAGCCCCTCTTTTACCGTCAGCCAAGAGAAGCAGTTCTACCATTGCTTCGGTTGTGGTGCGCATGGCAATGCCATCGGCTTCCTGATGGAATATGATGGTCTGACCTTCCCTGATGCTATCGAAGACCTCGCCGGTCAGATCGGCGTTACCGTGCCGCGCGACGAGAGCCGGCAGCTGACCGCCTCCGGCCCGGCCCCTACTGCCGATCACTACCAGTTAATGGAACAGGCCAGTCGCTTCTTCCAGGCCAGCCTACGTCAGTCGACCGCCGCTATCGACTATCTTAAAGGCCGAGGCCTGAGCGGTGAAATCGTCAAGGCCTATGGTATCGGCTATGCCCCGTCCGGCTGGGATGGGCTACGTCAACTGCTGGTGCGCAATGCCGCGCTGGAAAAGCAGCTGATCGAACTGGGCATGCTGATTGCCCGTGACCACGGCGGCAGCTATGACCGTTTCCGTGATCGCATCATGTTCCCGATCCGTGACCGCCGCGGGCGCATCATCGCCTTCGGTGGTCGAGTGCTCGGTGACGGTACCCCCAAATACCTGAACTCGCCGGAAACCCCGATTTTCCATAAGGGCCGCGAACTGTTCGGTCTGTATGAGGCGCGCGAGGCAGATCATAATCCGAGCCGCCTGTTGATTGTTGAAGGTTATATGGATGTGGTCGCCCTCGCCCAGTATGGCATCCGCTATGCCGTGGCTTCGCTCGGCACCTCGACCACCGCCGACCATATGCAGTTGCTGTTCCGTACCACGCCGGAAGTGATCTGCTGCTACGACGGCGACAATGCCGGCCGTGAAGCTGCCTGGCGTGCGCTGGAAAATGCCCTGCCCTGCCTGCAGGATGGGCGCACCCTGAAGTTTGTCTTCCTGCCGCCTGAGCACGATCCGGATAGCTTTGTCCGCGCCCACGGTCGCGCGGCATTCGAGCAGTCGCTCGACCAGGCACAACCCTTCGAAAGTTTCCTGTTCGAGCGTCTGGGACGAGATCTGAACCTCACCGGCGAGGCCGGCCAGTACGAGCTGGCCAACAAGGCAGTGGCAATGATCCGCCGCGTACCAGAGGGATTTACCCGTGAAGGGCTGATCACCCGCCTCTCGCGCCATCTGCGCTGGGGCGAAAATGAAAAGCGCCTGCGCGATATCTTCGCCCGTCAGGAAAAAGAGGCGCACCAACCTGCCGCCCCACGGCAGGAGCAGGTCAAACTGACCCCGGTACGTCGCGCCATCGCGCTGATTGTGCAATATCCGCAAGTCGCAGCCAGCCTACCGGTGCTGCCCAATGAACTGGAGCAGCTGGAAGATGCCGGCATCCGCTTCCTCATCCGCTTGCAGCAGAGCCTGCAAGGTCATCCGACGTTGAACACAGCCATCGTACTCGAACACTGGCGGATGCAAAAAGAGGGGGCGTTGCTCGCCAAGCTGGCCAGTGTCGAGCTGTTTGACAGCCAGCTGGCCCAGGAGCCGGATATCTACAGTGAACTGCGCGATACGCTGCTCGGTTTTATCCAGCGCTACTTCGACCACCGCCTGAGCCAGTTGCAGGACAAAGCCACCCAAAACCGGCTGTCCAGTGAAGAAACACACGAGCTGATGCTGCTGTTGGCGCAAGGAAAACAAAAAAAAGAGTGATTTTCCACCGCAGGACTTGAAATCCCCCCGGGGACTCCCTATATCATGTGCACGCCCGGCTACGGGAATATCACTGAATTGAAGATAACCGCATTACAAGGACCCAATAGCTTGAAGTTCCGCCTTCGAGCCATGGTCTTTTTTACGCATTCATCAGGGTCTGTGTGCAAAACTGGTCGGTTTCTGTTAGAATCGATGGTTTGCGCACCTATGTACATTTCTGGGCGCGTATCCAGCGCATTCCAGCAACACCAACCGGATGAGTTCTATGGAGCATACCCCGCAGTCGCAGCTTAAACTCCTCGTGACCAAGGGCAAGGAACAGGGCTACCTGACCTATGCCGAGGTTAACGATCATCTGCCACAAGATATCGTCGATTCTGATCAGATTGAAGACATCATTCAGATGATCAACGACATGGGTATCCAGGTGGTCGAAAGCGCCCCGGATGCCGATGATCTGATCCTGACCGAACCGGCCGCCGACGAAGATGCGGCAGAAGCCGCCGCTCAGGTACTGGCCTCGGTAGAATCTGAAATTGGCCGCACGACCGACCCGGTCCGCATGTATATGCGCGAAATGGGTACCGTGGAGCTGCTGACCCGCGAAGGCGAAATCGACATCGCCAAGCGCATTGAAGATGGTATCAACCAGGTTCAAAGCTCGGTCGCCGAATATCCTGAAGCGATCACCTACCTGCTTGAGCAGTACGACCGATACGAAGCCACCCAAATCCGTTTAGGTGACATTATCTCCGGATTCGTCAGTCTGGACGAAGCTGACGACATGCCGCCGACCGCTACCCATATCGGCTCCGAGCTGGGTGAAGATGACCTGGCCGACGAAGACAGTAGCGACGAAGAAGAAGACGAAGACGAAGAGAGCGAAGACGACGCCGACAGCGATGATGACGGTGGTCCGGATCCGGAGCTAGCCCGCGAGAAATTTGGCGATCTGCGTGCGCAGTCTGAAGCGACTCGCGCGGCCATCAAGGCCTATGGTCGCGAAGACCTGCGTGCCCGTGAAGAGATCCAGAAGCTGGCTGACGTCTTCCGTCAATTCCGTCTGGTGCCGAAGCAGTTTGACCGCTTGGTCAACAACATGCGTGACATGATGGAACGCGTTCGTATTCAGGAACGTATCATCATGAAGGGCTGTGTTGAACGCGCCAAGATGCCGAAGAAGAACTTCGTTGCACTGTTCACCAACAAGGAATCGGACATCTCCTGGTTTAACCAGGCGCGTGCAGCCGGCAAATCCTGGTCTGCGGCACTGGAAGATGTGACCGAAGACGTTGAACGTGCAGTGCAGAAACTGCAGCAGATCGAAGAAGAGACCGGCTTGTCGATCGCCCAGATCAAGGATATCAACCGTCGCATGAGCATCGGCGAGGCTAAGGCCCGTCGCGCCAAGAAAGAGATGGTTGAGGCCAACCTGCGTCTGGTTATTTCGATTGCCAAGAAGTACACCAATCGTGGTCTGCAGTTCCTGGACCTGATCCAGGAAGGCAACATCGGCCTGATGAAGGCCGTTGATAAGTTCGAATATCGCCGCGGTTACAAGTTCTCGACCTATGCCACATGGTGGATTCGTCAGGCCATTACCCGCTCCATTGCGGATCAGGCACGCACCATCCGTATTCCGGTGCACATGATCGAAACCATCAACAAGCTGAACCGTATCTCGCGGCAGATGCTGCAAGAGATGGGGCGTGAGCCGAGCCCGGAAGAGCTGGCCATGCGCATGGGTATGCCGGAAGACAAGATCCGCAAGGTGCTGAAGATTGCCAAGGAGCCTATCTCGATGGAAACCCCCATCGGTGATGATGAAGACTCACATCTTGGTGATTTCATCGAGGACACCACGTTGGCCTTGCCAGCGGATGCCGCGACCGCAGAGAGCTTGAAAGCCGCAACCCGTGACGTACTCGCCGGTCTGACCGCGCGTGAAGCCAAGGTGCTGCGCATGCGTTTTGGTATCGACATGAACACGGACCACACGCTGGAAGAGGTCGGCAAACAGTTCGACGTCACCCGTGAACGTATCCGTCAGATTGAAGCCAAGGCCCTGCGTAAACTGCGTCATCCGAGCCGCTCGGAAGTTCTGCGTAGTTTCCTTGACGAGTAATTCAACGCGACGCTTATAAATCTCAAAAGAGGCCTGCGGGCCTCTTTTTCTTTGCCTGCAAACTAGCCACCTACCTGCTGCATATATCGCCAAGTAATTGATCTTGTATGGACGTTTTCGGGTCTTTCCCCTATAATCCGGCCCCATTGGCCCCTTAGCTCAGTGGTTAGAGCAGGCGACTCATAATCGCTTGGTCGTTGGTTCAAACCCAACAGGGGCCACCATTCAAATCAAATGCTTAGCGCACCTTCACCGATAAACCAAAAATCTGCGAATCACCTATGGGTCACCACAGGCCGGTAAACGTAGGTATTTATTGT
>JAYROM010000158.1:0-6768 GCA_041911695.1 Aeromonadaceae bacterium | reverse complement strand
TTGCACCAAGGCTTGGTTGTACTGTTTCCAGTTGCTGATCTTGTGCTTGGACTTGCCCATCTGGCGCTCCCGGTGGTGAACCTAAGAGATCAGATCACCAAACTGCGGGATAGTTCCCTGATTTGAGCAACAACGCCGTTGATAATCGCATTCCGAGTTGTAAAGCGACCGCTGATCTACTGCATCAGCGGTCCATATCCGGCTGGTCAGCCCAGCGGTCTATTGAGCTGACTTGGCAGCGGCCACCAACCCATCCAGCCAGTCCTGATGACCATTGATCATCGGGTTGGGCTTGGCGGCGTGCAAGGCGGCAGCCGGTTTGCCCTTCTGGGTCTCCTGGGTCAGGATGCGCACGCGGCCACCGTCCAGATCTTCGACCAACCAGGCATGGTGCACATCCAGACGGTCGTCGCTGCCGATTTCACCTGCCCAGCCGTGCCAGGCGATGCGGCCCGGTTGACCGGCGGCCGGGGCGACATACTCATTGCACTGTGCTTCGACCGGGAAGCCGAAGGTTTCAAAGTAGAAGCGGTCGCCATCGGCCAGAACCGGCCCTTTAGCATCATAAAAACGCACGTTGGCGGAGTTGGCATAGTAGGTCGGCCAGCAGGCCGGGGTGGCGAGCAGCGGCCAGATGTCGGCGGCACTCAGGCCGGCCACGATCACTTCGTTGGAAACATAATTGTCGGTGAAGCCCGGGATGTAGCCCTCAGGCCAATTGATCGCGTTCATGGTCATGGGATGACTCCTGCAACAGGGTTATTAACGGAGGACAGGGGCGCGGTGGTGACCGGTGCCCTGACTGCTCGATACCCCGCCATGTTGCGGTGGTTGAAGTCATAAGGCTAATCGTGGTTAATGATTTTATTTATCACGATTTCTGATAACTAAGCCCGTATGCACCATCAATCGTGCGGGCAAAATGCATCGTCAACTTGATCATTTCAATAGCTCTTGTAGCATTGAAGTATGAACCGAGACATTGCAACCAAAGTATTCGAGTCCCTGGCGTCCGGTGTGCGCCTGGATGTGTACCGTCTGCTGGTGAAAGCCGGGCTGGAGGGGATGGTCGCGGGGCAAATTGCCTCGACTCTGGCGATTGCCCCCAACAACCTGTCATTTCACCTCAAGGCGATGACCCATGCCGGGTTGTTGTCGGTCGAGCAGGAGGGGCGCTTCCAGCGCTATCGGGCCAATATCCCGCTGATGCTGGATCTGGTCGCCTTCCTGACCGAGGAGTGCTGTGCCGGGCATCCGGAACAGTGCGCCTCGTTGCGCAGCGCCTCGCATTGTTCGCCGGCGATATTGCCGCCGCTTGCTGGCCCGCGTGCCACAGGGGGGGATGAGGTGTGCGATGGCGATGCCTGTTGCGACGCGCCAACCCCCCGCTAGCCATCGTGTGTTTATAACCCAACCGTGCTGCATTTGAATCAACAAGGATTGAGAACCGTTTTATGACCAAGCCCTACCATGAACTGATTGCCGGACGTATCTACTACGGCGCCGCCAAGGATATCCAGCAGATGGTGGATGAAGAGGGGGTCGGTGTGGTGGTTGACTTGCGTGCTGAGTCGACCGGTTGTGCCGCCCATCAAGCTGCCGTGCAGTGGATCCGGATCCCGCTCAGTGATGAGGCAGTCCAGCCTGAACCTGCCCTGTGCCAACAGGCCATTGACGCTGTGGTGCAGGCGTATCAGCAGGGGAGCAAGGTGGCCTTCCATTGCGGTGGCGGGCGCGGGCGCACCGGCATGGTGGCGACGGGTGTCCTGATGGCGCTTGGCGTGTGCCAGACCCTGCCGGAGGCCGCTGCGCTGGCCAAGTCGATCCGTCCGGTGCTCAACATCAAGTCCAATCAATACCTGGCGTTGAGCCAACTCTACCCTGAAGTGTGATGAGGAGGCGATGATGCCCCATATCCAGATTTTTGAACCTGCCTTGTGTTGCAGCACCGGTGTGTGCGGCGTGGATGTCGACCAGACGCTGGTCACCTTTACCGCGGATGTGGCCTGGATCAAGGCGCAGGTCTGGTTGGGCAAAAACGCATTGGCGAGTGTCACTGCTGACTCGTTGGTTCGATAGGACAAGCCTGCATCGCCGGTCAATCCCGTTTATATCATGACAAGGAGAACCAACATGTCCGCACCAAGCGCTGCGTCCGCCAAACCGGCGGCAAGCATGCCGATGAGCTTTTTCGAACGTTATCTCACCGCCTGGGTGGCGCTCTGTATTGTTGCCGGCATCGTGCTCGGGCAGGGGATGCCGGGCCTGTTCAAGGCGATTGGCGCCATGGAGATCGCGCAGGTCAATCTGCCGGTCGGGCTGCTGATCTGGGTGATGATTATCCCGATGCTGCTGAAGATCGACTTCTCGGCGCTGCATCAGGTCAAAGCCCATGTACGCGGGATTGGCGTCACCCTGTTTATCAACTGGCTGGTTAAACCCTTCTCGATGGCCTTGCTGGGCTGGCTGTTTATCCGCGTGTTGTTTGCCGAATGGTTGCCCGCCGAGCAGCTGGATAGCTATATCGCCGGTCTCATCCTGCTAGCGGCCGCGCCATGCACGGCGATGGTGTTTGTCTGGAGCCGGCTGACCAATGGTGATCCGTACTTCACCCTGTCACAGGTGGCGGTCAACGATCTGATCATGGTATTTGCCTTTGCGCCGCTGGTCGGGCTGTTGCTCGGTGTTTCCAGCATCACGGTGCCGTGGGCGACCCTGCTGACCTCGGTGGTGCTATATATCGTCATCCCGGTGATGCTGGCCCAGTTATTACGCCGCAGTTTATTACGCCACGGGCAGGCGAGTTTTGATGCGGCGATGCAGCGCATTCAGCCGTGGTCGATCGCTGCACTGCTGCTGACGCTGGTGCTGCTGTTCGCCTTCCAGGGGGATGCCATCATCCAGCAACCGCTGGTGATAGCCCTGCTGGCGGTTCCGATCCTGATCCAGGTGTTTTTCAACGCCAGCTTCGCTTACTGGCTGAACCGTAAGGTCGGCGAGAAGCACTCGGTGGCCTGTCCCTCCGCGCTGATTGGTGCCTCTAACTTTTTCGAGCTAGCTGTTGCGGCGGCGATCAGCCTGTTCGGCTTCCACTCCGGCGCCGCATTGGCCACCGTAGTTGGGGTGCTGATTGAAGTGCCGGTGATGCTGCTGGTGGTCCGTGTGGTGAACCGGACCAAGGGTTGGTACGAGCAGGGCTTGCCGCACTGATAATATGGTGTCGACTGTCGCGCTGTGATGCTTGGCGGACCAAGGTCCGCCAAGATATGGCTAGGGTACGCGCGGGCAACCAGGATGGAATGAGTGGGTTGCCGGTGAGCAGGTGTTAAATCTTGAATCGCGATACAGCGGCATCCAGCGCATGTGATTTATTCTCGATGTCGTTCATTGCCTGGCGGACACTGGCGACACTTTGGGTATTTTCGTCACTCATGCGCGAAATATCTTCGATTTGTTGGGTGATGCGCTGGCTCGCCGATAACTGTTCATTCAGGGTGGCGGATATATCCTGGGCGTAGCTTTCGCTTTGTCGAGTGCCTTGCTGGATATGCGTAATCGCTTCATGCGCGCGGGCAGCGAAGCCGACCGTTTTCTCCATTTGGTTGACTACTTGATGAATATTGTCGACGGCATGCGCTGAGCTTTGTTGGACTGTCTCGATCTTGCTACGGATCTCTGCTGAGGAGCGGCTGGTCATCTCCGCCAATTTACGCACCTCGTCGGCCACCACCGCAAAGCCTCGTCCAGCCTCGCCGGCGCGGGCCGCTTCAATGGCCGCATTCAAAGCGAGCAAGTTGGTCTGATCCGCCACTTCGCGAATCGTGCCAACGATGCTGGAGATTTCGTTGGTCTGCTGGCCGACGTGTTCTATGACTGTTGCCGCATCTTGCACCTTGGTCGAGATTTTCAACATCTCATCCGAGGCATTCTGGATGATACCCACCCCTTCGGACGCCAGCTCCGCCGATTTGCGATCTGCGGCTAGCGCGTGCATGGCGTTGTCATTGATGGTGGTGATGCTGCCGCTCATCTGTTCAACCGCGGAGGCCACGACTGTCGTTGCACCGTTCTGCCCGAGCACGGACTGGTTAATCTGCTGCAGGGTGAGAGACATGGAACCGAATGATGCCGCGGTTTGTTGTGCATTGGCGCCAACTTCGCCGATGAGGGCGCGGAGTTTAGTCTGCATTTCGGCGAGCGCCCGCAGCAGATCGCCCGTTTCGTCGAGATGCCGGCTCTCGATGCGATTGGTCAGGTCACCGCCTGCGATCGATCTGGCGGTATGAATGGCCTTAATCAGGGGACCAACAATCTTGCCGGCGAGATAAAACGAGATGATGCCAGCCCCGGTCAGACCGACAATGAACATCACAATGGCGATGATAACAGTGCGGTTGCCTTGCTTGATGGCGGCCAGCATCAGGCCCTCGGCCTCCATCTTTTGCTCCCCGATCATCTTGCTGAGTTGCTGGTTGATTAACAGGAAACGCTTGTCCGCCGCCTGCATCATCCCCGTCCCAGCAGCCTGGTCCGATCCGGCCATATCAATGGCTTGAACAATCGACTTGCGGTATTTGGTCAACGGCTCAACCAAGCTGCCTAACTCTTGCCTTTCATCGGCCTCGATATCGCGGCGTGCGCTCATCTCCGCCAATGTCTTGATGGCGGCATCAGCAAAGCTGAGGGTGACGGCAGTATCTTTCTGGATGCGTGCGTCATCCAAATTTGCCATGGTGGCGAATAGGCGATAAGCAGAGAGATTGGCCTCAAGCAGTTTGCTTCGGGCTTCATCAAGCATCTGCATATGTTGCATGCCCTTGTTAGTGACATCATCCATTGCCTGCTGCAGGGTACGCATACCGAAGACGCTCACAATACCCAAAATCAACAAGGTGACGATGCCGCTAAGCGATGACAGGAATACCTTGGTTCTGATTTTCATGACCAATTACCTGCGCGGTTTGCGTTCGCGCCCATTGTCTGGAGTCCGATGGACGCGAAGCAAAGATGAATAGATCAACGTTTGTAGATCCCGGCACAAACAATCATGTCTCCGGTTTTTTCACAGTAAGCCGATTTCTGCAGTACTTTTTTGGTGACCGGGTCGGTGAATTTGTAGTCCTGCCAGAATTTGCCCTTGCTATTGGCCAGCTCGATGCGCTCCTTGATAAATTCCTTGCCATCCGCGTCAGCCAGCTCGATCAAGTCTTTACCAACCTGCTTGACGTTCTGGCCATGAGCGAGACACTTCCCCTCCATGTTATAGACCACCGGATAGAGATCGAGGTTGACCCATTTTTTGTCCTTGTCGGTGATCTCCTTGAAGGTCGCTGCCTTGTCGGTGTTCACGGCGCTGACGGCTTTGGCCACTAACGCTTCAGCCTGCTGGGCCGTAGCAAAATCTTCGGCAGCGGCTGTCGTTGCCACGACAACCAGACCAGCGATAGCAAGCAGCTTGATATGCATGTGTATCTCCTCAAGAAGTGTCACGTATCTCGATAACGTAATGAGTTGTAAACAATTTTACGGTGATGACAAAATTCAAACTGAAGCGGTACGATCCGTAATTAAATAGAGAACCTGTTTTTATCTAGTTGGTATTTCACTGTTGCGCAAGTACAGACGTGATTCGGATGCCTGATCTGGGTCACCAGTAAATGTTTCCATGTATCGGTCTCCATCGTGTCTGGTTCATATCGAGAATAAAAAAACAAAAATCACCACCTGACATAGCCGCTGATGAGCGGTGCCATTCCGCCTTTACCGGCGGCACTGGACAGACCAGAACGGCATTGAGAGATCGGCAAGGGATTCACTATGCTTGATACAGTGTCTGGCAATCCGCCACAGGGGAACAGGATGTACTGGTTACGTCGGGCATATGCAGCATGCGGATTACTGGCGCTGTCACTCTCGTACCCTGCGGTGGCAACAGAAAGCTGGCGACTCTTGACAACGCCGACGATGCGCCCGTTTGCGCCGCTGATGCAGCAACTGATGGCCCAAGCTGATATCCAGACCGAGATCCGCATCGTGCCGCAAGCACGTCTGATCGACGAACTGGGGCAGGGGTTGGCCGATGGTGCTTTCTTTCTAACGCCGAAATCGATGCAGGCTGTGGCCGGGCTAGAGCCGGTACCTGTGGCATTGCATCACTACGAGCTGGTTGCGGTGACGCGGGACACGACAGAGCAGTTCAAGGGATTGCATCAACTGGCGGGTTACCGGGTGGGGCTGGAGCGCGGTAATCAGGTCTCCGAGCAACTGGTCGGTGCTGCTGCGTTGCAGAAACTCTATCGCGCCAATAGTGTGCCTGTGCTCGTGCAGGCCTTTGCGGCTGAGCGGTTCGACATCCTGCTGTTGGGCAGAGATCAGGTGGCCAGGCAGATGAACCGTATCGGCATCCGTCAATATGTTGTACACGAACCGCCGCTGGCCGAAGAGCCTTTATATCTGATGGTCACCGCTAAGCGGGCCGCTGAGGTCGCGAGATTGACGCGCATCTTCGAACAGGTAGTCCATCACGGCAACTGGACCCAGCAGAAAGACGAGATATTGCGGCGATATTTGCAATAAGGAGTGGCTACGAAGCCGCGAGTCGTTCTGGTGCATGGCATGACAACCGTCTGAATCGCCACCGGTTTTGTAGACACCTCACAGTTAGATAAACTAACGCAAAGAGAGGTGTTTCAATGAGTGCAAAACGCTACCCCGACGAGTTCAAACTCGAAGCCGTTAAGCAGGTGACCGATCGCGGTCATTCTGTGG
>JAYROM010000157.1:0-5911 GCA_041911695.1 Aeromonadaceae bacterium | reverse complement strand
TGCTGTCCTGCTGTCCTGCTGTCCTGCTGTCCTGCTGTCCTGCTGTCCTGCTGTCCTGCTGTCCTGCTGTCCTGCTGTCCTGCTGTCCTGCTGTCCTGCAGCTTTAGTCATCAGCAGACGTTTCGTTTTACAACTGTGGTGCCATGACATTGTTGTAGTGATGATATCGATAGCTGTTCGGGCCAATGAGCCTGCGACGGTTGAATTAATAGCTGAAGTGGCAGCCCCAACCGGGCATAAAAAACCGGCTCGAGGGGATCGGGCCGGTGGTCGCCGACAGGGGGGCGAAAATGGACATGCGTCCCGGAGCGGGGTCACCGGGGGCTTCCTGCCCGGGTGACCCAGAACAGGTCAGATGGTGCGGACGGCTAAAGACGCACCGAACGAGCGGCTGAGCAGGCGCTGCAGCAGGATAAAGACGAACAGCAGCAGCCCGATCACTATCTTGGTCCACCAGCTATTCAGCGAGCCGTCGAAGGCAATCAGTGTCTGGATCACCCCCTGGATCAGGCCGCCGAGCAGGGTGCCGATAACAAAGCCGACGCCGCCGGTAAGCAGGGTGCCACCGATGACCACAGCGGCTATCACATCCAGCTCGACCCCGATTGCCGCCAACGGATAGCCGGAGGCGGTATATAGGGTGTAGATGACCCCTGCCATGGCGCTGGTGAAACCGGAGAAGGCATATACCCCGACCAGCGTCTTGCGTACCGGCACACCGAGCAGGCCGGCGGAGTGCTTGTCACCGCCAATGGCGTAGATATTGGTGCCGAAGCGGGTGTAATGGGCGATCACGATGCCGAGACCGAGCACGGCCAGCATCACCAGCGCCGAGGCAGTCAGGCTGCCACGTCCGGGTAACGGGAGGCGGAAGTTAGCAAAGGCATCGACAAACGGATGGTTGATCGGCACCGACTCCAGACTGAGCAGGAAGGCCAGCCCGCGCAGGAAGAACATCACCGCCAGGGTGACGATAAACGGCTGCAGTTCGAAGGCATCGATCAACCAGCCCATGATGGCACCGATAAAGGTGCCGAGACACAGGGCAAAGGCGATGGCGACCAGCGGGTGCCAGCCGGCCTGGTTGACCAGCAGGGCAATCAGGATGCCGACAAAGGCAATCATCGAGCCGACTGACAGATCGATGCCGCCGGACAGGATCACCAGTGTCATGCCGACGCCGGCGATGATGACGAAGGCGTTGTCGGTCAGCAGGTTGCCGATCACCAGCGTCGAGGCAAAGTTCTTGTACTGGCTGATGCCGAAGCTGTAGAGCAGCAGCAGGACCAGCAGCGTGGCGAGGACGGGGATCCAGCGCTCGTTCTTCATGGGCGACCTCCCTTGCTTGCGGATGGATGGCGTTCCAGCAGGTGCAGGATGCGCTGTTTGACCGGAGGAGACTGGATCAGCAGGAACAGGATGATGACCAGCGCCTTGACCAGTAGGGTGTATTGCGCCGGCAGGCCGCTGACCAGTATCGAGGTGGTCAGGCTCTGGATTACTAGGGTGCCGAGCAGGGTCAGCCCGAGATAGAACCGTCCGCCGGCCAGCGAGGCACCCCCGATCACTACCGCCAGGATGGCGTCCATCTCCAGCCAGAGTCCGGCATTGTTGGCATCCGCACCGCTGATATCGGCCGCGATAATCAGGCCGGCGCAGGCGGCACAGAAGCCGGATAGCATGTAGGCGCCGATCAGCACGCCGCGGCTTTCGATGCCGGCCAGGCGACTGGCCTCGCTGTTGCCGCCGACCGCCTCGATAAACAATCCGAGAGCGGTGCGGCGCACCAGGGCGATCAGTCCGCAGAGCACGATGGCGGTGAGGATGACACGCATCGGTAGCCACCACAGATAGCCGCTACCGAGCTGGCCGAACAGCGTACTGTGGAAGGTGACAATCTGGCCGCCGGTGATCATCTGCGCGATACCACGACCGGCCACCATCAGGATCAGGGTGGCGACAATCGGCTGGATACGCAGGACGGCGACCAGCAGGCCGTTCCATAGGCCACACAGCAGGCCGCAGCCAATCACGCTGAGGGCTATCAGCGGCTCCGGCATGACCTGATCGCGGATCAGCACCGCCATCACGCTGCCGCAGATGGCGATGATAGCGCCCACTGACAGGTCAATCCCGCCGGTACCGATGACGATCGACATGCCGATCGCCAGCAAGGCGAGCGGGGCACCACGGTGCAGGATATCCACCAGACTGCCGTAGAGGTGGCCGTCGACCAGCCCGAGCGAGAAGAAGCCGGGCGACAGGATGGCATTGACCAGCAAGATCAGCAGCAGGGCGGTAATCGGCAGGATCAACCGCTGGCGTTGCGGATGGGCTGATTTACGCGCCGGTTGGCGTACTGGGGATGACATGGACAGGGTCATGATGCGATCGCCTCGATAATGTCATTGGGGTGCAGTTGCGCGCCTTGCAACTCGGCGACCTTGAAGCGGTCGCGCATCACCAGGATGCGGTCACTGAAGGTCACCACCTCGTCGAGCTCGGATGACACCACCAGCAGCGACATCCCTTGCGCGCACAGGGTGCGGATCAGGGTGACGATTTCGGCATGCGCGCCGACATCGATACCGCGGGTCGGTTCGTCGAGGATCAGCAGGGCGGGTTCGGCAATCAGCCAGCGGCCAAGGATCACCTTCTGCTGGTTGCCGCCACTGAGTTGGCCGACCGGCTTTTCGGCATCCGGGGTGGCAATGCCCAGTGCATCAATCATCTGGCTGGCCAGCGCCTGCTGGCGGGCTTCGCTGAGTGGGTGTAGCCAACCGCGGCGGGCTTGCAGGGCGAGCATTAGGTTCTCGCGCACCGAGAGCTCGAGCACCAGCCCTTCGCGCTTACGATCTTCCGGGCAGAATCCCATGCCCAGACGGATGGCCTGACGTGGTGAGCGGATGCGCACCGGTTTGCCGCGCAGCGTGAGCTGTCCGCTGTCCGCCTTGTCGGCGCCAAACAGCAGTTTGATGGTTTCGGTGCGCCCTGAGCCGAGCAGGCCGGCCAGACCGACGGTCTCGCCCTGGTGAATAGTAAAATCGATCGGATTCAGCATGCGCTTGCGGCCGAGTTGTTTGACCGTAAGCAGCAGCGGCGGCTGGTCGGCAATGGCAGTTGTGGCGGCCGCGTCGCGCGGCGGTGCGCTCTCCAGCTTGCGCCCCAGCATCCGTTCGACCAGCTGCAAGCGGGGCAGTTCGGCGATCGGCGCGGTGATGATGTGCTGGCCATTGCGTAGCACCGTGATGCGATCACACAGCGCATAGACCTGGTCGAGAAAGTGGGTGACAAACACAATCGCCATGCCCTGTGCCTTGAGCTGGTTGAGCAGACGGAACAGCACCTCAACCTCATGGGCATCCAGGCTGGCGGTTGGTTCGTCGAGAATAAGAATGCGTGCATCCACCGCTAAAGCGCGGGCAATGGCGATCAGTTGCTGGATGGCAATCGAGTAGGAGCCGAGCGGGCGGGAGACATCGATATCCAGCTCCAACCGGGCGAGCAGGTCGCGGGCCTGGCGATCAGCGGCTCGCCAGTCAATCAAACCGAGGCGGCGCGGCTGGCGTTGTAGAGACAGGTTCTTGGCCACCGACAGGGTCGGGATCAGGTTGACCTCCTGATAGACGGTGCTGATGCCCAGTGACTGGGCGTCGGCCGGAGATTGTGGTTGGCAAGGCTCGCCGTCAAGCAGGATCTGGCCTTGGCTTTTCTGGTAGACCCCGGTGATGACCTTGATCAGAGTGGATTTACCGGCGCCATTCTCGCCCAATAAGGCGTGCACCTCGCCGGGGTAGAGGTCCAGATTAATTCCTTGCAGGGCGCGAAACTCACCAAAATGAATGCCGATGTCGCGTAGCGACAGGATGGCTGTGTCAGACACGTTCACCTCCATGGCGACCAGGTTGCCCGGTCCTGGCGGACCGGGCTGGGGGTGGATTACTTGGCGCTGCGCTTCTTGTATTCGTCAGCAGCGGTATCCGGCAGGTAGAGCGGGCCTTGCACCTTGATCCACTTCGGTACGTCCTTGCCGGCCTTGTGGGCATCCAGCGCGTCGAACGCCGGGCCACCCAGGTAGGGGGACAGCTCGATCGAGGCATTGGTGTCGCCATCGACCATCGCCTTGAAGATATCCGGCACGCCATCAATCGAGATGATCTGCAGATCCTTGCCCGGCTTCAGGCCGGCTTCCTTGATCGCCTGGATGGCACCGAGGGCCATGTCATCGTTGTGCGAGTAAACGGCGCACAGGTTCTTGCCGCCATTTTCCGCCTTGAGGAAGCTCTCCATCACCACCTTGCCGCCGGCACGGGTGAAGTCACCGCTTTGCGAGCGCAAGATCTTCATGCGCGGGAACAGTTTGACGATTTCACCAAAGCCAGTCTTGCGGTCGATGGCGGCGCTGGAGCCGACGGTGCCTTGCAACTCGACCAGCTCGCACTTGCCGCTGGTGCGCGCGGCCAGCCAGGCGCCGGCCAGGCGACCCTCTTCCACAAAGTCCGAGGCGACCTTGGTCAGATACAGCGACGGGTCTTTCACGTTCACCCCGCGGTCGACCAGTACCACCGGGATCTTGGCTTCCTTGGCCTCTTTCAATACCTGATCCCAGCCGGTTTCTACCACCGGCGCGAGCAGGATGGCATCTACCCCCTGGGCGATAAAGGAGCGGAGTGCCTTGATCTGGTTCTCCTGTTTTTGCTGGGCATCAGAGAATTTCAGCTCGATGCCGCGCTTGGCAGCCTCGGCCTTGATGGCTTCGGTTTCCGAGGTGCGCCAGCCACTTTCCGAACCAATCTGGGAAAAGCCGACGGTGGTGGCTTGGGCGGTGGCCGACAGGCCGAGTGCGGCGGCCATCAGACAGGCAAGCAGGCCTGGTTTGAAACACTGCATATCAGTTACCCCACATGTTATTGTCCGTTGATAAAGTCAAGGTACAGCAGGGCCCGGCAGCGAAGCGGGCAGACGCGCGGAGATACGCTGTGCGGAGTCGACCGCGGCGTCATCGGCATCGGACGTCTGAAACGGTGCCAACGCGAACAAGCATGGCTGAGTCCGGTGTGACGCAGACGTGAGCCGGCTCACACGCCACAAGTACGGCAAATTTGTCTATGTTTTCAGCAATATTGTCCCGACCAGCTGCACGGCGGGATCAAAAAGGGCGGCTACCTTGCGGGTGCCGCCCTTGGTGTATTCAGCCATGTCTGGCCGAATGGCCGATTACAGGCCCGGGTGCTTGAGGAAGTGATGCAGCACCGAGTTATGTACGGTCAGCTGGCCTTCGATCACGCTGGTCCAGACATGCGTCGCCTTGAGGCGGGCCATATTGTCGTTGCCAGTGTGGCGGATCACCCCCCAGTCCTGTTCGGTCTGCGGGTCTGTGGCAGTCATGCTGTTTTGATCAAAGCCGGTGCTCCAGAACGCGCTGTTGGTGGTCTGCGAGACGCCATCTTGGCCGCTCTGGCCGTAGATATCCATGTTAGTGGATTCGATATTGACGCTCGGGATGCCCGCGCAAACGAAGGCGGCCAGGTCATTGCTGGCATCGATCTCGCTAAGCAGGTATTTCTTGCCTAACTTGTCCAGCGGGTTGATGTCAGTGTTGGTTGTGAAGGTATGCAGATGGTCACGTAAGGTGGCGTCAGTATTCGCACCTGTACAGGTGAACTCGCTGGCCGCCGGGGCCTCCAGATACAGGTTGTCACCACCGACGATGGTATCCAGGTTGATCATGCCCAGCGTGGCATTTAGGTCGTCCTGGCTCATCTGTTCAACAAAGTACTTTGAGCCCTGCTGGCCAGCCTCGCCGGCACCGAAGAACACCATACGGATGGTGTAGTCGGGGTGTTCGTCCTCGAACTGCTTGGCCATGCCGACTAGGGTGGCCACCCCGGCGGCGTTGTCGATCACGCCG
>JAYROM010000156.1:0-6915 GCA_041911695.1 Aeromonadaceae bacterium | reverse complement strand
GGACCGAGGAGGAAGAGGCATGATCCACGATCTGTTGCTGGCGCCGTTTAGTGAGTTCCAGTTTATGCAGCGCGCACTGGCCGGTTGTCTGGCCCTGTGTCTCTGCGCCCCCCCGATCGGTGTGTTCCTGATGCTGCGCCGTATGAGCCTGACCGGTGATGCGATGTCGCACGCGATTCTGCCCGGTGCGGCAGTCGGTTATCTGATTGCTGGCCTGTCGGTCAAGGCAATGACCATCGGCGGCCTGATTGCCGGCGGGATTGTCGTACTGCTCTCCGGTGCGGTGTCACGCGCCACGCGCAGTGGCGAGGACAGCAGTCTGGCGGCGTTTTATCTAATCTCGATGGCGCTCGGCGTGCTGCTGATCTCGCTGCATGGCAGCAGTGTCGACCTGCTGCATGTGCTGTTCGGCTCAGCACTGGCCCTCAACGACAGCGCGCTGTGGCTGCTGGGCAGTATTGCCACCACCACCCTGTTGCTGCTGGCCCTGCTGTTCCGCCCGTTGGTGATGGAGTGTCTGGATCCGGACTATCTGGCCTCAGTCAGCCGCGCTGGCAGTTGGGTTCATATGATCTTCCTGTTACTGGCCGTGTTGAACATGATTGCCGGCTTCCATGCGCTCGGCACCCTGATGGCGGTCGGGATGATGATCCTGCCCGGTGCCGCCATGCGTTACTGGAGCAACCGGCTCGGTGGCCTGCTGGCGGGGGCCAGTCTGAGTGCCATGCTGGCCACCATCAGTGGTCTGCTGTTCTCTTACCATCTGGGCTGGCCGACCGGGCCAACCATCATCCTCTGTCTGGGTGCCATCTACCTGTTCTCGCTACTGGCGGGTCCGCACGGTGGACTGATCTGGCGCCATATCCGTTTTCGTCATCTGGAGGCCTGATGGCCTCCTTCTTCCCACCCCAAAATGTTTCAAGGAGTTAGCATGCGTTTTTCTCGACACCTTCTGCTTGCCCCGTTGTTGCTGGCCGGAAGTCTGGGCGCCGCGTGGGCAGCCCCGCTACCGGTGGTAGCCACTTTCAGCATCCTTGGCGATCTGGCGCATCAGGTTGGCGGTGACCATGTGCAGGTCACCACCCTGGTTGGCGCCGATGGGGATGCCCATGTCTATCAGCCGACGCCACAGGATATCCGTCGCGTCGCCCAGGCCAAGGTCTTGTTAAGCAATGGCCTGGGTTTTGAAGGGTGGTTGGATCGGTTGGGTGACAGCGCCGGCTTCAAGGGCGAACGCATTGTCGCCAGCCAAGGGATCCACGCCCAGTCGATGCAGGAAGAGGAGGAGGGTCACGGGCACGATGACCACGCTCAGGCCGCGCACGACGGCCATGGCCACAGTATCACCGACCCGCATGCCTGGAACAATCCGGCCAATGTACTGATCTATATCGACAATATTGCCAAGGGGTTGAGCCAGGCCGATCCGGCCAATGCCGCGGATTATCAAGCCAATGCAGCCCGCTACAAGCAGCAACTGACCAGCGCGGCGGCGGCCTTCACCGCCCGTTTTGCTGCCCTGCCTGCCGAGCGCCGTATCGCCATCACCTCGCATGATGCGTTTGGTTATCTGGCGCAGGCCTTCCATCTGACCCTGCTGTCACCACAGGGGCTGAGCACCGATGCCGAACCGTCGGCGGCGCAGGTGGCGCAACTGATTCGTCAAATCCGCCAGCAAAAAGCGCCGGCACTGTTTGTCGAGAACATCAGCGACCCGCGCCTGATGGAGCAGATTGCCCGTGAGACCGGCACCCGCATCGGCGGCAAGCTCTACTCGGATGCGCTGTCCGGCCCACAGGGTGATGCCCCCACCTATCTGGCGATGATGCAGCACAACCTGTCGACCCTGCTCAAGGCACTCGAACCTTAGGCCGCGGATCGCTAGACTGGCCGCAGTCTGGTTTTCGATGGAGTTGGTATGTCCCTGCGATGGCGTTCACTGCTGGCTATCTGTGCACTGGGGAGTTATCTCCCCAGTGCAACTGCACACCCGCATAGCTGGATCGATATGGTGTCACGACTGGAGATGGCGCCGCCACATCAGCTCAAGGCGCTGCATCTGGCCTGGCTGTTTGATGAGTTCTATAGCGCCACCATCCTCGACGAAGCCAAAGAGAAAAAGCATACGGTGGATCAGGAGCTGGCCGAATTTGCCCGCGACACCATCCAGCATCTATCGACCGAGCACTATCTCAACCGCATCACGCTGGATGGCAAGAAGCTGGATTTTGGCCAGGCCTACAACGTCAAGGCCAGCCTGCTTGACGGACAGATCCGCCTCGACTACTCGCTGCCATTACAACCGACCGCCGATCTGAGCGGACATCGGTTGGAGTTCTCCATCTATGACTCGACCTTCTATGTCGATATGCGTCACGGTCAGGCCAAAGCCATCGAATTGATTGGTGCCGGCGCACCGGGCTGTAAAGCCACCCTGATCCAACCTACACCGACCAAAGCCCAGCAGAGCTATGCCGCCTCGCTGGACTTGACCGCCCAGTCGGATGACGGACTGGGCAAGTATTTTGCCGAGCGGGTGGTCGTCACCTGTCCTGCTGCGGCCACGCCATGAGAGTTCAAGCATGTTGTCTTCGTTGTTATCCCGGCTCTGGCGGCCAGCACTGGTCGTCCTGATCGGTGCACTTGGCTATGCCCTGTACCAAATCTGGCCACAACTGCTGTTTCAAATCATCCAGTGGCAAGTTGGCTTCCAGCGTGAGCTGGGACAGTTACTGCGCGGCGCCGCCCATGCCGGCGGCGATACCACCCTCGCGTTGGTCGGCGCCAGCTTTGCCTATGGCGTATTTCATGCCGCCGGCCCAGGCCACGGCAAGTTGGTGATCAGCACCTATCTGGCCACCCAACCCAGCAAGTTACGGCAAGCATTGACCATGTCGGTGTGGGCCGCGCTGCTGCAAGCGCTGGTGGCGATCAGCCTGATCGGGGTCGCCAGTTGGCTGTTCGGCCTCACCGCGCGTCAGGCCCAGGGCGCCAGTGTCTGGTTCGAGCGCGGCAGCTTTTTGCTGGTGGCGGGCATGGGCTGCCTGCTGGCCTGGCGTGCCGGACGGCAACTGCGACAACTACTACACCGGGCACGGCCGACCTCGCCAGTACCGCTCAGGGTGCACGCCTTGCAGGCGATGACACGGAGCACCGCTCACCCCTTGCCCGTCGGCGTGCAGGAGCAACGCCCTGCCAGCGCGAGCCGATTATCACAGTGTGGCTGTGGTCATGCGCACGTGCCGGATCAGGCCGCCCTTAACCAGGCAGAAGGCTGGCGCAGCCGATTGACCTTGGTCCTGTCGATGGGATTACGCCCTTGTAGCGGGGCCCTGCTGATCCTGGTGCTGGCGCGGGTGATGAATCAGTTCTGGCTTGGCGTGCTGGCGACGCTGGCCATGGCGGCCGGTACCGCATTGACGGTGTCGCTGCTCGGTATCCTCAGCCAGCGCGCCCGCCAACTGGCCTACCGCCTGCTCCAGCAACCGGGACGGCACGCCCGGCAGCTGGAGATCGCCATGCAGGGGTTGGCGCTGGCCGGGGGCGTGATTCTGCTGGCCGCCGGTGTACTGCTGATGAGTGCGCCCACCTCGCTACTGATGCCGCGCTAGCGGCATCCATATCCCGGCAACCGCGTTGTACTCGGCCACCGTCCGCAGTGCGGGCGAGTCAGTCGACACTGCGCAGCAAGCCAGTACAGCGGATCGGACAGTTCAGGTGAGCAGCCAGGGTTACAGTGGCGGTGGTGTCATCGACAAAGCCGACCCGCGCGCCACGGGCATCCGTCAATGCGTGACGGGTACCGCCTGTGTCACAGACATCCACCACCCACTCCAGACTGAAGGGATCGAATTCGACGCTGGCATCGCGCAGTCCGCCATGCCGATTGAGTTCGCTGATTTCATCCAGGGTCATCATCAGGCTCCTCTGTTGACGCTTGCTCAGTTCAACATATCGCAACTACATCAAAATGCCATTATTTTGCATAAAAAAACAAAGGCGCCGCGAGGGCGCCTTCTTATTCATGCCAATCAAACGGACAATTATGGGCAGGTTGCCGCAGGAGTATAACTGCCGACACCTGAGGCCGTGGCAATGTTGCCCAGCGCATTGCCAGACAGGGTATTGCCGCACAACTTGGCCTGCGGACCACTGATGATTTTAAACGCCACCCCCTGATTATCGATGATCTGGTTGTTCCACGCCTGGTTGGCCTTACCATATCCAGCCAGAGCGCTACCGAAGCGGATACCGGCACCGGCATTGCCATAAATCAGGTTGTCATAGTACAGGTTACCGTTGCCCGACGAACTGAAGCCGCCCGAGTTGATATCCCGCTGACCGGTACAGGTATTAGCGTAGATACGATTCCCGGTGGCACCTTCCTTGATATCCACGCACTCGTTACCGTTGGTATGGAAGATATTGTGATGAATGCGGTTATTGCTGGATTGATCCGGATCGGCAGTCGGATTCTTGCCATCCCCCCACTGCTTGTATGCAGTACCGATATAGATGGCTTCGCCGTTCTTTTTGCCCGCATGGAAGCGGAAATCGTGCACGCCGCAATCCTGGAAGGTGGAATAGGCTACTTCCGAATCCTGCACAAAGTAGCGGAAACGCAGGCATTCCCCCCCGGCATTGCGAAACTGAACGTGACGGATATTAATTCCCTTGATCGCGGCAGGATCGTCATCGTTATGCACGAACAGCAACTTTTCACGGTAACCGGCCATGCTGTCCGGATCGCCCCATAAACCGTCCAGGGTAATATCCCGCAGCTGGATGTAACTATGACGGATCTGGACCATACGGGCGCTACTGCCCTCACCCTTGATCACTGCAGGTTCTACATAACCGCTGGCATTGGCAAACGAGGTGGTGACTGCTCCAACAATCTGGATCGGTGCAGTCGCAGTGCCACTACGCACCGTCTCGACATCCTGCATATAGGTGCCGGGCAGCAAGATAACCTTGTCACCAGGCTGAGCTAATGCGAGCGCAGTATTAATATTGGCTAGTGGGGCTTTGGCAGAAAGTCCGCCGGCAGCATCGCTACCATTGGGGCTGACATAGTAGTTGGTGGCATGAGCAGCGGCGCAAGCGCCTACGCCCAGCAGGAGCGCATACAGGGTGGTTTTCATTGTCCATTCCTCGAGCTTTTCAAGGCAATTACACACCGCACACGGCGGCAGGTTTATAAGGCCTAGGGCCTTTTAGGTCCGAACCGAAAGATTTTCTATTCGAACTGGCTGAATTCTGATCGAAATTTACGAATAGATAAAGTAACTTTTCAATGAAAAGTTTTTATCTTCACCTGTAAGTGTTATTGGTACAGAAATTAGCCTCAACCGATCCAAAAAGGCATAAAAAAGCCCGGCGCATGGCCGGGCAAAACTTGGACTTCGACTCGGAAATAAATACTTACGCCTTACCTGCAGCAGGTTTCAGCGTGGCATACAAACCACCGGTGACCACAGTACCGACAGCAATCGCCAGCAGGTACAGGAACACGTGGTTGATGGCGTTCGGGATCAGCATGACGAACAGACCACCGTGCGGTGCCATCAGGGTGCAACCCAGCAGCATGGACAGGGCACCGGTCACCGCACCACCCAGCATGGTGGACGGAATCACGCGCATCGGGTCACGGGCTGCGAACGGAATCGCCCCTTCGGAGATAAAGCACAGACCCAGCACAAAGGAGGCCTTGCCGGCTTCACGCTCGGACTCGGAGAACTTGGCACGGGCCAGGAAGGTCGCCAGACCCATGCCCAGTGCCGGCACCATCCCGGCGGCCATGACAGCAGCCATCGGCGCGTAGGTCTGCGAGCCCAGCAGGCCGACACCGAAGGTGTAGGCGGCCTTGTTGACCGGGCCACCCAGGTCGAAGCACATCATGGCACCGATGATAATGCCGAGCAGGATGGCGTTGGCCGACCCCATGTTCTTCAGGAACTCGGTCAGCGCAGCCATCACCGCGGCCACCGGACCACCGACCACGTAGATCATGATCAGACCGGTAATCAGCGAGGCGACCAGTGGGATAATCAGGATCGGCTTGAGCGCTTCCATGGTCTGCGGTAACCGGACATTGTCGGCCACCAGCTTGGCGCTGTAACCGGCCAGGAAACCGGCGACGATACCACCGAGGAAACCGGCACCCAGCGAGCTGGCCAGCATACCGCCGATCAGACCCGGCGCCAGACCCGGACGGTCAGCGATCGAGAAGGCGATGAAACCGGCCAACACCGGCACCATCAAGGCAAACGCCGAGGCGCCACCAATCTTCATCAGCGCGGCGGCCATGGTGCCTTCCACCTTGAACGCCTCGATACCGAACACGAACGACAGGGCGATACACAGCCCCCCGGCGACCACCAGCGGCAGCATATGCGAGACGCCGGTCATCAGGTGCTTGTAGACACCCGGCAGCTCTGCCTTGCCGGAGGCCGGCTTGCTGTCGGTGGCGGCCTTGGTGTTGCTCCACGGCTGGGCTTCGGCAAACGCCTTATCAAACTCCTGTGCGGTCTTCTTCAGCGCGGCGCCGGTGCTGGTCTTGTACAGCGGCTTGCCGGCAAAACGCGACAGATCGACTTCGATATCGGCAGCGATGATCACCAGATCGGCAGCGGCAATATCCTCCGCCGTCAGGGCATTTTTGGCACCGACCGAACCGCGGGTTTCCACCTTGACCCAGTAACCGCGCTTCTTGGCCTCTTCCTCGATGGCTTCAGCCGCCATAAAGGTGTGCGCCACGCCTGTCGGGCAAGCAGTGATCGCCACCACACGCTTCTGCGCGGAGGCAGCCGGTGCTGCCTGGAAGCGGTACGGCGCCGCTTCGGCCTTGGCACGCTGCAGGAACGCGACCGCATCGGCCATCACCGCAGCAGCCGGGGCCTGGAACAGACGCTT
>JAYROM010000155.1:0-6098 GCA_041911695.1 Aeromonadaceae bacterium | reverse complement strand
TGGTACCGAACTTCTTGGTGATCTGCTTGCGTACCTTGTCGAGGATCGCCTGTTGCGAGGCACCGTGCGCCACCTGGGGCACATGACCGGCCACGGCACCGATAAAGGCAATCCCCATCATGCGGGTTGCCAGCTCCGGGGTCGGCGCATGTCGGCGGGCGACAGCAAAGGCGTCAATGATCAGGAAGTTGATCTGCTTGTCGCGGATGGTCTGGCGGAACGTCTGGGGTAACTCGGCCCAGGCCTCGGCCGGGGTGGACGAGGATTGTAGGATAAAGGTGCCGCCGGCAGCCAGCCCTTTGAGCGGATTGGTATGCACGAACGACTTGTGATCCGGCGAGATCACCACCTCGACCTCTTCTAGTTCGGCATTGGTGATCTTGATCGTTTCCGGGCTCAGTGTGATGTAGTAATTGGTCGGCGCCCCGCTCTTTTCCGAGCCATATTTGGGCGCTGACTTGGAGTGCATATCCAGCACGCCGGCCAGAATATCGGTCAGCAACTTGCCCGAGGCGATGGTGCCGTAGCCGCCCACCGAGTGGAAGCGAATGCGGAACGCAGAATCGGGCAGCAGGCGGGGGTTGGCCTCGGTGGCCAGCGCCATACCGGCCGTTTCCGGATAGGCGGCCTTCATGCGCACCTGCAGATCGGCCAGTCGCGGGTTGTCGGTCGGCGCAAAGAACTGCGAGCCCAGATAGATCAGCGGTTCGCCACGGCCACCGGCCATCGCCTTGAAGGCGGCGATCAGATGACGCGGCTGCAGATCATGACCGCCGAGACCGAAGATGGCGGTGGTCAGGATCGGGATTGCCTGGATGGCAGGAATACCGGCATGCCGTGCATGGCCGGCCTCGCCATTTTCCCGCGCCTTGAACAGGGCGGACGACACCAGCTGGGTGAGGGCGGTCTGATCCGAGCGTTCCAGCACGGTGACGGCCCGTTTGCCGGCCAGTGCGGCCACCAGTTCGGCCTCCGGAAACGGCTGCAGCAACTTGACCGATACCAGCCCGACCTTTTCGCCGCGTGCGCGCAGATAGGTGACCACGGCTTCGACGTCATCACAGACCGAGCCGAGGCCGACCATCACCGTCTCGGCGTCGTCACACAGATAGGTGTGCACCGGAGCATAGTGACGGCCGGTGAGGGTTGAATATTCGTCCATCGCCTGGCGCACCAGTGCCGGTACGCTACTGACAAAGTGGGTGCGGTGGTCGGCGGCACCGGCTTGGAAGTCCGGCTGGTTCTGCACCGCGCCGGTCAGGCCAGGATTATTGATATCGACCAGGGCCGGCACCAGTTGGCGGGTGCCTTTCTCGAAGGCATTCAGCCATTGCCGGCGCCAGGCGGCCTGCAGTGGCGCCGGCACCCAGCCGAGCGTCGCGGCAACCAGTTCGCCGCGGTTATCCGCTTCAATCTGGCTGGCGTGGGCACTCAGATATTGCTTGAGGCGTGCCAGATCGCCTTCGGGGACATCGCCCTCATGACGGCTCAGGTATTGCTGCAACTGGAACACGCGCCCCTTGGCACCGAACAGCACCTCTTGTGCCAGGGTTGGCGCCTTGATCCGGCTCTGCGGATCGCCGAGAAAGGTTTTGAGCAGGGCCGGCTCCGGCAACAGCGTTTCGCTCATCATATGGCTGGTGGCAAAGCCATCCATCGCATTGGCCACCGGGATCAGCGACAGCGCCGAGGCGCGATAGGCGATCGCCGCCAGATCGGCCGCTTCCTGCGGGTTAGACCCGAACAGGATGGTGTAACCGGAAGAGAGCAGGGCATAGACATCATCATGGCCGGCCATCACGTTGAGCGAATGCTTGGAGACCACGCGCGCCGCCACCTGCAGCACGAATCCGCCGACCTTCTTGCCGACCGTGACATAGTGCGACTCCATCGCATACAGGATGCCCTGGCTCGACGAGGCATTGGAGATGTACTGGCCACCGGTCAACTGAGCGCCCAGCGCGCCACTCTGTGCCGAGTGTTCACCTTCCGGTTCGAAGAAGAACGGGTGCTTGCCCCAGACATTGACGCCGCCTTCGGCACGGAATGCTTCAAACAGCTCAGAGATTTCAGTAGACGGGGTGATGGGGTAACCAATCACCCCGCCGCAAACATGTCCCATCACATGGGCGACGGCGCCATTGCCGTTGATCACGGCCGGCAGGCCCGGGTACTGCACTTTCTTTGTTTTCATGGTGACGATCCCGTTGGCTAAAGGAGGGAATCTCGCGCAAAAAACATAGACCCTGCATGGGGGGCAAACAGTGACCTTGGCCGAGAAATAGGCAGATTAACCTTTCTTGTCATAGGGTTGATGGGGATTCGTCTGGGCTTGTGCTGGGGCGTCGATGGAACGCCGACGACGAGCTACAGTCCTCGGCGTGTTAATAATGGGGCGGATTAATCATCGAGCCCCATATCCTGACGTTGCCGCGCACTTAAGGTGGCGAGGATCTGTTGATCGCGTTGCCGATGACGCCAATGTTGAAAGTTGGTTGAGCACATTTTCAGAAATACTAATACTGTGGATATGAGGAACAGGTATCTATGACGAATCATACTGCGCATAACACGCTCCATTTGCTGGTTATGTGCGTAGTATTTGGTGTTATGGTCGATTCACTCAAACGCGAAAAACTCAAGATGGTATTAGGTGTACTTATATGTCGACGTTGATGCACCGGTTGAAATCACTGGCCGTGTTGGACTGCGTATTGCGGGTTGGATCGTTTAGTCGTGCGGCAGAGCAACTGTTTATCACTCAGTCGGCGGTGAGTCAGCACATCAAACAACTCGAAGCCGAGTTGGGACGGTTGTTTGACCGACTGCCGGGGCAGTTACGCCCGACGCTGCGTGCCGAGCGCTTACGTCCCTATCTGGCGAACGGTTTTGCCCAACTGGATGAGGGCTGGCAACAGGCGCACAGTCAGCCCAGTGATCAAGTGGTGACGGTGACCACGTTGCCTTCGTTCGCCAGCCGTTGGTTGGTGCCGCGCCTTAGCCAGTTCAGTCAGCAATTTCCTGATATTGCTCTGCGTCTGGTGATCAACGATCAGGTGCAGGATCTGCATGCCGGCGGATTGGATGTGGCAATCCGATTTGGGCCAGGGCACTACCCGGGATTTGCGGTCACCCCCCTGATGCGCGATGAGCTGTTTCCGGTGGCCTCACCGGCCCTGTTGTCCCGAATGGGGTCACCGGCGCGGCCGGAAGATCTGCTGGGTTATCCCTTGTTGAATGACAATTCGCATGCGTCGATTAACTGGCCCGGCTGGCTTGCATATGCCTGCCGCAGCGAGCTGACGTTGGCCCATCATCTGACCATCTCGGATGCGGCTCAGAATATGCTGATGGCGATAGCCGGCCAAGGGGTCGCGTTGGCCCGGCGCAGCTTGATCAGCGATGAGTTGACGAATGGCGCCTTGGTGCGTCTATTCGATATCGCCCTGCCTTCACCCTATGCCTATTATCTGGTGCAGACGGAACGCAGCATGTTGCGTCCGGCGGTACAGACATTTGTGGACTGGTTACAGCAAGAGGTTCAGGATTTCCTGGCGGGATGGGAGATCCTGCCCATAGAGACCCAATAGGATAATGCAATGAAAACCATCGGTATTCTTGGCGGCATGTCCGCCGCATCGACCCAGACTTATTACCGGCAACTTTGCCAACTGACGCGGACACGACTGGGTGGTCTGCATTCGCCGGAGTTGTTGATTCGCTCGCTCGATTTCGCGGTGATTGAAGCGTTGCAGATGGCTGGTAAGTGGGACCAAGCGGGCGAGATCCTTCATCGGGAAGCTCTGGCGTTGGCCCGCGGTGGGGCCGATTTTATCGTGCTGGCCACCAATACCATGCATAAGTTGGCCGAACCCATGATGGTCGGGGTGCCGGTGCCGCTATTGCATATCGCGGATGCGACAGCAGCGGCCATCCGTCAGCGCGGTTTGCGTACCCCCGGATTGATGGCGACGGCCTTTACCATGGAGCAGACTTTTTACACGGACCGTTTGCGCGCGGCCGGCCTCACCCCGGTTATCCCGGATGCAGCCGATCGGGCCACCACCCATCGCATCATCTATGACGAGTTATGCTGCGATATCGTCAAGCCGGAGAGTGTACTGACCTATCAGGCGATTGCTCATCGCCTGGCCGGGCAAGGAGCTGATTGCCTGATCCTGGGCTGTACCGAAGTGGGCATGCTGCTTAACCAGAACAATGTCCCCATGCCGGTGTTTGATACCACACTGGTGCACTGTGAGGCCGCGTTGGCGTTGGCGCTGGGTACCGACCAAACGTAGCGCGCTGCGCCCAGCGGTCAAAACCTTCGTGCGTTGGCTACACAAGTGGTGCAGCGTTGTCAGGCGGATAGCCTGGCTTTGGCTTAAACAGTTCAGACATCAAGCCGCCGCAGTGCCTCAAGGGCGGTCGGGTCATTATCCTGTGCCGCCAGTCGGTACCACTGTAGAGCCTGTTGTGGATCGGCATTGACCGCACGACCTTGTTCATAGAATTGCCCCAGTTTGACCAGCGCTAGCACGCGCGGATGCACATTGCGGGCGGCGGTTTCAACCGTGGGTGCGGCCATGCGATACCACTTAAGGGCTTCGCGGTCACTTTTCGTCACCCCTAGACCTCGTTCATACAACCAGCCCAGACGCGCTGCAGCCGTGACATCACCCTGGGCGCATGCCATCTGGTAGTACTGCCGTGCTTTGGCATAGTCGATGGGTACGCCCAATCCCTCTTCATATAGCTGACCGAGGAAGCGCGGTGCCTTAATGTGCCCATGGCGTACGGCTTGGGTGAATAGGGCTTTGGCTTGGGCATAATCCTGGTCCACCCCATTACCATGCAGGTACATCACGCCAAGATCGAGCATGGCGCGACTGACGCCTTGATCAACCGCCCTCTGATACCAGAGGATGGCCTGTTGGTCATTACGCCTCACCCCCTCGCCATGAGCATAGGCGCGTGCTACCTGATAGGTTGACAGGCCGTCACCCTGCTTGGCCGCAGCCATGAAATGGCTGAAGGCCTCTGCCTTGTCTTTGGCATCCAGCCCTTGATTGTAAAGCGCAGCAACACCCGTCAGTTGACGTTGCTGGAACAACCAATCGCGCGCTGCGCCAAGAGAGAAGGCGTAATCAAAGGAGTACATATGTTCATTGCCGGGGCTTAACTTGGTCCCGACAGGGGGCGTGGTGCCGCGATCAAACTCGATAAAGTTGATGGCATGGCCTTGGCCCAGCAGGTTGCGGGTCGCGGCATTTTGTCCGGTCTGTGGCAACTTAGCGGAAAAGTGGATCTTGCCGTACGGAACCCCTTTGCTATCCAGCATCGCTCTGACTTCGTGCATTCCGTCGTTGGCCTGGCGATCTCCGGCTGAGGTGATGTAGAGAAAACGCTGCTTGGTCAGCGGGTCGAGCACATGGATATCCCACTGGCTGCCGACATACATTGAGGCGGCAAACAAATCCGGGTGATTGGCATTGAAGTACAGCTCGATCATGCCACCCAGCGATTGGCCGGTGGCGTAAATGCGCTGTCGATCCACGCTGTAACTGCTGATGACGTGATCCAGTAGCCGCAATATGGTGGGCACCTCTTCAGTGGTTTGCCAATCATCGCTGACCGCATCCTCAGGCCCATGAAAACTGGGGACCAGTACGATGGCGGGGTGTTTGGCCTGACTCTCCGCTGTTGCCCAGATGATGGCGCCATAGCCCTGTTTTAGCGGCGCCATCACCCCTTTGCCGGTAGTGCTGGCATCAGCCATAAAAACCACCACCGGATAACGAATGCGTGGATCATAGTGCGGCGGCAGATAGAGGTTGTAGGCCATGGTCTGGCCATTCACCGGATCGGAGAACTGCTTCTGGGCAAACAACGGGGCAATCTGTTCACGCAGGGTCAACAGATGCTGGTCATAGCTTTTGTCTGCACCACCATAGGCGGGGTCCCATGGTTTGTGGGCGGCGGGCACAGGTGTGACAAGCTGAGCGGAGACAGCATGACCGGTATTCAAACCAAGCGCTAATAAGATGCTGGCAGCGAGTCGTTTCATCATCCATCTCTCCTGTGCCGGGTGAAGGTGC
>JAYROM010000154.1:0-8354 GCA_041911695.1 Aeromonadaceae bacterium | reverse complement strand
GGCCGGCCATGAAGGGGGCTGACGATAACACCAGCACCGTCAGCGACATCATTGCTCGCATCCGCCGCGATGGTGACAAGGCCCTCAAGGAGTTCACCGCCGCCTTTGACTAGGTCGCGGACGGCACTTTCCGTCTGGATCAGGCCAAAATTGATGCCGCCTGCGCGCGCGTCACGCCGGCGATGAAAGCGGCGATCGAGCACGCCTATGACAATATTGCCCGTTTCCATCAGGCGCAGTTGCCACAACCGCTGGTGATGGATACCCAGGCCGGTGTGCGCTGCGAACTGCACACCCATGCCATCGGTCGTGTCGGCCTGTATGTGCCGGGTGGCAGCGCGCCGCTGGTGAGTACGGTATTGATGCTGGCGGTCCCTGCACGCATTGCCGGTTGCCGCAAGGTGGTGCTGTGCTCGCCGCCACCGGTAGCCGACGAGATCGTGTTCGCCGCCAATCTCTGTGGCGTCAGCGAGATTTACACCATGGGCGGCGCGCAGGCGATTGCCGCCATGGCCTATGGCACCGACACCGTGAGCAAAGTCGACAAGATCTTTGGTCCTGGGAATGCCTGGGTCACCGAAGCCAAACGTCAGGTGAGCATGGATTTCCGTGGTGCGGCCATCGATATGCCGGCCGGACCGTCCGAAGTGCTGGTGATTGCTGATGCCGAGGCAAATCCTGCGTTTGTCGCCGCCGATCTGCTCTCCCAAGCCGAACACGGCCCGGATTCGCAAGTGGTGCTGGTCACGCCGTCCGCCGCCCTTGCCGATGCCGTGACAGCCGCCGTCGCCGAACAGTTAGCGGTGTTACCGCGTGCCGCGATTGCCGAAAAAGCCCTGTCGGCCAGCGTGACCATTCTGTGTGAAGACCTGCCGCAAGCATGTCTGATTTCCAATGCCTATGCGCCGGAACATCTGATCGTACAGACCCACGACCCGCGCAGCCTGCTGCCGCGCCTGGAAAATGCCGGATCAATCTTTCTGGGGGCCTGGACCCCGGAATCGGTGGGCGATTATGCCAGTGGCACCAACCACACCCTGCCGACCTACGGTTACGCCCGTACCGCCTCCAGCCTCGGGCTGGCCGACTACCAGCGCCGTTATACGGTGCAGGAGCTGAGTGCTGATGGGCTGCGCGGCCTGGCCACCACAGTGACAACCCTCGCTGATGCCGAAGGGTTGGGCGCCCACAAGCGTGCAGTGACCCTGCGTATGGAAACGCTGAATTCGGCCAAGGAGGCTGCACAATGAATACCAAGCGTACATTGACCGCGCTGGCCTGCCAGCGCGTCCAAGCCCTGACCCCTTATCTGTCTGCACGTCGCATCGGTGGCAAGGGCCATGTCTTCCTGAATGCCAACGAGGCGCCACGCGCTGAGCAGTATCTGCTCGATAGCAGCCGACTGAACCGCTATCCGGAGTGCCAACCACCGGAAGTGGTCGAGCGTTATGCCCGCTATGCCGGGGTTAACCCGGACCAGGTGCTGGTAAGCCGCGGCTCGGACGAAGCCATCGAGCTGCTGATCCGCACCTTCTGCGAACCGGGTCAGGAGGAGATCCTGTTCTGTCCGCCGACCTACGGCATGTACAGCATCAGCGCCGAAACCTGTGGCGTCGGCATGCGGACCCTGCCACCGCTGGATAATTTCCAGCCGGATGTGCCGGCGATTCTCGCCGCGCTGCAGCAAGGCAATCCGATCAAGGTGCTGTTCTTCTGCTCGCCGAACAATCCGACCGGGACCGTCATCGAACGGGCATCATTGTTGCCGATTCTCGACGCCACCGCCGGCCGCCAGATCGTGGTAGTGGACGAGGCTTATATCGAATTCTGCCCGGAATACAGCTGCGTCGATTTGATCAAACAATATCCGCATCTGGTGATCACGCGCACCCTGTCCAAGGGGTTTGCCCTCGCCGGCCTGCGCTGTGGCTTCACCTTGGGCAATCCGGAAGTGATCAGTCTGCTGCTCAAGGTGATCGCCCCGTACCCGATCCCGGAGCCAGTGGCACAGATTGCCGCGCAGGCGCTGACCGATGAAGGGTTGGCGACGATGCAGGCTCGTGTCGCGTGGCTGAATCGTCTGAAGGCTGAGCTGAAAGCTGAAATGATCAAGCTGCCCACGGTGCAGAAGATCTTTGATGATCACGGTAACTTCTTGCTGGCGCGCTTTGTCAGCGGCAGCGTACTGTTTAATACCATGGTCGAACGCGGCATCATCCTGCGTGATTTTGGTAATAAACCAATGCTCGCCGACTGTGTGCGTATCACCATCGGTGACGAGCAGGAGATGGCGGAAGTACTCGATGTCCTGCGTACGCTGGATGCACAAGGACAAGCTCAAGGAGAAGGCGCGTGAGCAAGCAACGAATTCTGTTTATCGACCGCGATGGCACCCTGATTGAAGAGCCGGTTACCGACAAGCAGGTCGACCGACTGGATAAACTCAGGTTCGAACCGATGGTGATTCCGGTACTGCGCGAGCTGCAAGCCGCCGGCTTTACCCTGATCATGGTCACCAACCAGGATGGTCTGGGCACCGCCAGTCTGCCGCGCGAAAACTTCCAGCCGCCACACGATCTGATGATGCACCTGTTTGAATCACAGGGTGTGCACTGGGAAGAGGTACTGATCTGTCCGCACTTCCCGCATGACAACTGCACCTGCCGCAAGCCGAAACTCGGGTTGGTACAACCGTTGCTGCAAGCTGGCCGCATCGATTTCGCCAACTCCTATGTGATTGGCGATCGCATGACGGACGTGCAACTGGCCGAGAACATGGGCATCACCGGCATCCAGTACCATCCACAGGATAACAACTGGCTGCAGATCCGTGATCGTCTGCTGAGCAAGGGGCGTCAGGCACAGGTGATCCGCCAGACCAAAGAGACGCAGATTGCGGTGCAGGTTGACTTGGACAAGACCGGTGGCAACCGGATCCAGACCGGGATCGGCTTTTTTGATCACATGCTGGATCAGATTGCCACCCACGCCGGCTTTAGCCTTCAGCTGGAGGTGACTGGCGATCTGCATATCGATGATCACCACACCGTCGAAGATGTCGGCCTGGCGCTCGGCGAAGCGCTGAAACAGGCGCTGGGCAACAAGCGCGGTATCGGCCGTTTCGGTTTCGTGCTGGCAATGGATGAGGTGCAGGCCAAGGTGGATGCCATGCCGCGTTCACTGCTGGAACAAGATGCTACAGCTGCGATTGATCTGTCCGGACGCCCCTACTTCCAGTTCCGTTGTGATGCCAGCTTCGGTCGCGATATGGTTGGCAGCATGGCCACCGAAATGGTGCCGCACTTCTTCCGTTCGCTGTCCGATGCCATGGCCATCACCCTGCATCTGTCGGTCGGCCCGGGCAATACCCATCATCAGGTAGAGGCGCTGTTCAAGGGCTTTGGCCGCGCGCTGCGTCAAGCCATCCGCATTGAAGGTACTGACCTGCCCTCGAGCAAAGGAGTGTTGTGATCATGGCAACCCAGAGTGTAGTGATCATTGATACTGGCTGCGCCAACCTCTCATCGGTGCTGATGGCGGTCAACCGTCTGGGTATCGAGGCCAAAGTCAGCCTGCAGCCGGAAGTGATCCGTGCTGCAGACAAGCTGATCTTACCGGGGGTCGGCACCGCCAAAGCCGCCATGCATAATCTGCATGAACGCCAGCTGGTGGATCTGGTGCGTGAAGCCAAACAGCCGCTGCTCGGCTTTTGTCTGGGCATGCAGATGCTGGCCGAAGCCTCGGAAGAGCATATGGGGGGCCAGCAGGATATTGACTGTCTGGGGATCGTCCCTGGCAAGGTGCGCCTGATGCAGGTCGGCGACCTGCGTCTGCCACATATGGGCTGGAATCAGGTCGAGCATGATGAACAGCATCCGCTGTTTGCCGGCATTCCGAGTGGCAGTTACTTCTACTTCGTCCACTCTTATGCGCTGGAAGTGACCCCTGCGACCCTGGCGACCTGCAACTATGGCGGGCCATTTACCGCCGTGGTCGGCAAGGACAACTTCTTTGGCGCCCAGTTCCACCCCGAACGTTCCGGCAAGGCCGGCGCGCGCCTGATCCAGAACTTCCTGGCGATGTGAGGACGCAATGATTATTCCGGCAATTGATTTGATTAACGGTAAAGTGGTCCGCCTCTATCAGGGTGACTACGGCCAGAAAACCGAATACAGCGCCTCGGCGCAGGAGCGCTTTGATCTGTATGTCGCCGAAGGAGCACAACAGCTGCACCTGGTCGATCTGGACGGTGCCAAGAACGCGGCGGCTCGCCAGCTCGCCGTGATCCGTGAACTGCTGGCCAACACCCGGGCCCCGGTACAGATCGGCGGCGGCGTGCGCACCGAACAGGATGTGCAGGATCTGCTGGCCGCCGGTGCCAACCGCGTGGTGATTGGCTCGACCGCAGTCAAGCAACCTGACGTGGTGATGGGCTGGATGGAAAAGTATGGTGCCGAACATATCGTGCTGGCGCTGGATGTAAACATCGCAGCCGATGGCCGCCGTATGATCGCGGTCGCTGGCTGGCAGCAGGACAGCGGCGTGACCATTGAAGATCTGATCACCCGCTTCCAGCCCGCCGGCCTCAAGCATGTGCTGTGTACTGATATCAGCCGCGACGGGACCCTGCAGGGCGCCAATGTCGAGCTGTACCGCAGCCTGTGCCAGCAGTTCCCCGAGATCGCCTTCCAGGCCTCTGGCGGTATCGGGGGTCTGGCTGATATCGAAGCGCTGATCGGCTCGGGCGTGCAAGGGGTGATCCTTGGCCGCTCGCTGCTCGAAGGTAAATTTACCGTCAAGCAGGCGATCGACTGCTGGGCAAATGCCTGAGCAGGCGTTCACGCGCCTCAACCTTGACAAGGACGGCAGCAGGCCGTAATGCCCAGCCAGTTAGCGAAGGAGAGATAGCCTGTTGAGCCAACCGTTGGCGGCAGGGATGCCGCCATCGAGCCCCATGGAAGGGTTTACGGCGTGTTGGCGCAAAAGGTTGTCTCTCCGGCGTGCTGAACTGACCAGCATTAGGCAGCAAGCCGTCCTTTTTTCTACGCATCGTTTCTACGCATTGTTTCTACGCGCCGCGTCTATTCACGGTTTCTATTCAGTCTGAGTCCGGTTGAGGTAACTGTAGGCTGGCGGGACAATGGGACGCCAGTGTATCCTTACGGTGTCACTAGGGCCCTTATGGCGTAATGTATGCCCACACCCGTTACACTCGATCACTACTGGCGTTTTGGTAGTTTTTACCTTGATAGTCGGCACCAGGTATTACAAAAACGCGTTGGCGAGCAACTTATTCAATTCCGGTTGCCGCAGGCCGAAACCCGATTGCTCTGCTTGTTCTTGCAAACCGCGGGCGAAGTACAACATAAAGATCTGTTACTGCAGCATGGCTGGTGCAACCGGCCGGTCAGCTCTGGCTCACTGCCGGTGGCGATTACCAATCTGCGCCGTTATCTAGACACCACACCGCTTGAGGCCGAAATCTGCACCCTGCCCAAACAGGGCTATCTGCTGGCCCTGCATGTGCCGCTGACCCATCAATCCACCCCCTTTAATACGCAGTTCGACGACGCCGGTGATCAGGCAACCGTCGGGCCAGTCGAGCGCGATCTTGACCCAAGTATCGTGGAGATCACCGATGTAGCCAGTCCACAGGCTGCTGACGTTGAATCCCCTACCATGCCCCCCCAGTCGTCTGGCGCTGTCGAGGCAACCTCTGATCATGATGCTGATGGATTACTTGATCAGAAAGCACCGACATTGAGCGCTGCCGAGGTCACTGCTCAGCCATCTGTCGCACCGGCCCTGTCTTATCAAGATGTTAATCGACATGTTACGTTATCGCCCTCGACGGCTGGCCATCGTTGGTCATCCATACTGATCAATACGGCCGCCTGTGCCATGACACTGGTGATGCTGTTATTGCTAGTGCGCGCCCTGACCGACTGGGTATCGGTGAGTTGCCAAACTGCAGGGAGTGGTGTGCGCTGTCATACGCAACTGCCCTCACCCATTCCGGCCCAGGTAGCGGCTGGTCATGTCGTGCTTCAAGCCGGCAGTGTCAGCCAGACGGTAGCACTGACAAAGGTGGCACCATGATGTGGGGAAGAGTCTGTCGGATCTGTGGTTTGTTCAGCGCCATCGGCTTTTGCCTGCTGGTGCTCAACAGCTTTGGTTGTAACTATGAAATGACATTACAAAGTGATGAGGCCCGCTACTATGGCGTCTGTCATGGCGGCAAAGTCACGTTTCTGGAACAGGATGCACAACGAATTGCATGGCGGGTGAGCGGTTTTCAACTCCCCGTTGGTCAGCAAGTTTTTTTATGGATCACAAACCGTGAGCCCCTGCATGATCAAGCGGACACCGACTCGCGACTCGAAGCGTTCAATCAAACCCAGAGAAATCGTTTTGTGTTGGTCAACTTTGCCTGGCAGATGCTGACACCAGAGAAAATTGCGGTGTTCCAGCACTCGCCACATCCCGAGATCAGTGTCGGCGAACTGCATGGCTGGATGGATTTAACGCACCGTTTCTGGCCTGCCCGTCCTCTGAACTCCCCCTCGCCACGCGTTAACCCCGTTGCGGCGCCAGTAAACTAGCCCAACCGGTGAACGGCGGCTCGCAGAGCAAAGGCTGACGGTCAAACCATCTTGTTTGGCGCTCAGCTTTTACTGGCCGCCGAATCACTCGCAGTGGTCGCAGTGGCCGCTGAAGTTCCGCCCAGCAACTGCTTGGCTGAGGTACGCCCGAGCACCAGTCCAGCCACCCGCCCTGCGGGTGTCCCCAACAGCGCCTTGCCAGCAACCCCGCCGAGCAATCCGGCACGGCGCACCGTTTTCTTATCCTGCTTGGCCGCAGCTTCGGCATCAGTGCTGGTCGCAGCACTGGTTGACGTCACACTGGTGGCTGACGCCGCCGACACCGCAGCCGATGTTTGTTCATCGGCCAGCGCGTCTTGTACCAACATCGATGCCAATAACAGGGTGACCAGCAGAGGTGATAGTCGACGCAATATGGCTCGTTGCAATAGAACGGAGACTGGATTGATGGATCTCGTCAGGCGCATGGCGCACTCCTTGGCTTAATAGATGACAACAACACGTTTGCAGCAAAAAAGGATTGGCGTGCTGCTGTGAGGCATGCAGGCCGCCAATCCAAAAAATCATCCTGGAGTATTTATCACTCGGAACCCAATTCTCTCAAGATGACTATTCCGCTGTAAGGACGTTACGTTCAAGCAAAAAACAGTACATTAATGGTTGTAGTTACCTTTAGCGCGCAGACACTCATCCTTATTGCCACTCTTCGCGTTGCGGCAATTAACAACATCATTGCGATGATTGATGTTGGCTTTGGTTCGCACACACTCGCTGCGGTTGGCAGTATTATTACAATCCACCTTGTCATCGTGATGGTTGATATTCACTTTAACGCGCACGCACTCTTCGCGATTCTGGTTAGCCGCATTGTGGCAATCCACAACATCTGCCGCACAGGCCGTCGTCATACCCAATACACCATTTATCACCAGTGCCAGAACCAGATGCTTTTTGCTAAACATGATTTGTTAATCCTCAATGTGAATTCAGTATGTTGCTCTCGACTCGCCTGCCAGTGTTTTCTCTGTTGCGTTAAGACGCTAATCCACAGACACAGCACCGCAAGGCATGAGGTCATTGTCATCATGCGGGGAAAAAACGAAAACTATAAAAGTTAAAAAAAGACCAGGCGAGGATTATAAAATATTAAAGCATTGATTATTAATGTTTAAATTCTTTTATGGCCAGATGAGTGACTATTAAAACCCACGCATTTTCCAGCTGTGGTGCAGGGCATGCTTAGGCTTGTGGGGGCTGTTGCAACATATAAATAAATTGTCGTTTTAGGGCTTGATGTAATAAGTCCGACCCATTGAGCGAAGACTGCTCGAGCATGGCGGCGCGTAGCACACCGATCAGACTGCGGGAGATAACATAGGCCTCCGCTTCATCTAACGAGCGCTTATCCGGACATTGACAGGCCAGCAAGCAAGCTGCCAATTGTTGTTCGACCTGGATCACCACCGGATACATATTGGGCATAGCCTGTACCCGAAAGATGGATTGGGTGATAGATCGACGCAGTCCCCCACGCAGTTCAAAAATATGCATCAGAAATTCTAATAATCCCTCCGCCAGCACCGCTACCGAGTCATGACCATGCACCGCAAACTGCAGTGCTATCTGCTGTTTCATCTGTTCTATCTCCTCGGTCGCCATGGCAAGGAGAATAGCCTCTTTATTTCTGAAGTACTGATATAGGGTGCCAACACTCACTCCTGCCACCTCGGCAATACGATTAGTGGTTAATTT
>JAYROM010000153.1:0-4490 GCA_041911695.1 Aeromonadaceae bacterium | reverse complement strand
GCGTGCCACCCTGGTGCCGGCCACCACGGGCCCGATTACCTTGATTGGCGCCTTTGCTGCCATGTCGGCAATGGGATTTTCGATCAACCTGCTCACCCTGTTCGCCTTGGTGCTGTGTATCGGGATCGTGGTCGATGATGCCATCGTGGTGGTGGAAGGGGTGGCTAAGTATGTCGAGGCAGGATTAGCGCCCAAACAAGCCGCCATCCAGGCGATGCAGGCGCTGACCGGCCCGATCATGGGCATCACGCTGGTCCTGATCTCGGTGTTTTTACCTGCCGCGTTCATCCCGGGGATCACCGGGCAGATGTATCGCCAGTTTGCACTGGTGATCGCCGCCACGGCAGTGATCAGCGGCATCAATGCGTTGACCCTGAAGCCGACCCAGTCCGCCAAGTATGTGCGTGTTCATGACACTTCCCGAGGCAAATCGCTGATCTTTCGTGCCTTTGACCGGCTCTATCTGCCACTCGAGGCCCGCTATGGCCAATTGATAGCTCGCCTGGTGGCGCACCGACATCTGAGTGCCAGCGTGGCGGTGAGTCTGATCGTACTGGCAGCCATCGGATTGACCCGCCTCCCCACCGGCTTTATTCCGACCGAAGATCAGGGCTATCTGATGGTGGCGGTACAATTACCGGATGCCGCATCCATCGAACGCACTAATCAGGCACTCGCGCGTATTAACCAGATTGCGCATCAGGTACCGGGGGTGGATCAAGTACTGGCGATCGGAGGGATCTCTCCACTGGATGGCAATGCGCCGCTGGCCAATGCCGGACTGGTCTATGTCACGCTCAAGGATTGGGATGTCCGAGCCAAAGCCAAGGGCCAGGATGTCCGCACTATTTACACAACGCTGAATCAACAACTGGCCAGCGTGGCCGATGCCCAGTCGCTGGTCATGGTACCGCCACCCATCCCCGGGCTCGGTTTATCGGGTGGATTCCAAATGCAGCTGGAGTTAACCGATGGCAGTGGGGATCTGAACAAACTGGCTGGGGCCACCCAACAGCTGGTCCATGCCGCACAACAACGCCCGGAGATTGCCCGCGTCTTCACGCCGTTGCGCACTGATGTACCGCAGTTATCCCTGGACATTGACCATGCTCGCGCCGAGTTGCTCGGGGTTTCGCTCAATGATGTCTATGACGTGTTACAGAGTTATTTGGGTTCCGCCTATGTCGGCCAATTCACCAAATTTGGCCAGAACTACAGCATCTACGTCCAGGCGGATATCAAGGATCGCATGTCGGCCGATCAGATTGGTCAACTCACGGTTCGCAGCAACAATGGCAACATGGTGGCATTGGGCGCCTTTATGACCGTCAATCCGGTGACCGGGCCGGCACTGTTCTCCCGCTACCAAATGTATCCGACCGCCACCCTCAATGGCGTGGCCAACACCGGTTTTAGCTCGGGGCAGGCACTGCAAGCCATGGAGCAGATCGCCGACCAGGTGTTGCCGCCGGGTGTCAGCTACGAATGGACCGCTTTGTCCTATCAGGAGAAACTGGTCGGCCATTCCGTCACGTTGGTTTTCGGCTTGGCGATACTGCTGGTCTATCTGGTGCTGGCAGGACAATACGAAAGCTGGACCATGCCGATTCCGGTCATACTGGCTGTGCCCATGTCGCTGGTGGGTAGCGTTCTCACCCTGTCGGCGGTCGGTTTGGCGAATAATATCTATGTGCAGATCGGCCTGGTCTTGCTGATTGCGCTGTCGGCGAAGAATGCCATCTTGATTGTCGAGGTTGCCCAGGAGATGCGACATGCCGGACAAGACGTGATCCAGGCTGCACTGACAGGTTCACGGCGACGTTTTCGGCCGATCATGATGACCTCACTGGCGTTCATTCTCGGAGTAGTGCCGCTGGTCTTTTCATCCGGTGCTGGCGCAGCAGCGCGTATCTCCATCGGTTTAACCGTATTGAGCGGGATGTTGGCCTCTACCCTGCTGGCGGTGGCTTTTGTCCCGGTGTTCTACATCCTGACCGTTCACTGGTCGCAACCTCGCAACTCGCCTGATTTGCCCTAAGCGGCGTTGCCCCTGACCACGTCTGGCGTTCTCGTCAGGCGTGGTCCTGCTCAGGGCGAACCGGCAAGATCGCACCGCATCCTCTTTATCTTCGTTGTGTCTTTATCACCGTTTTGGGGTAAAATTACCGACCTTGAACAGACATATTTATGCAAGAAGCGGCTGTCGACTTTGTGCCCTATCGCGCGATTTCAACTGTGGTTGCCCAGCACATAACGGGAAATAGCGCCTCTACAGCGCACATGATCTCGTTGTCTTGCATACACAAGCGTTTGACATAGAAGGACTTTTTTGAATGGAGTCAAGCAAGCTGGCAAGACGCATAATCCCTTGTCTGGATGTTCGTGACGGCGTGGTCGTCAAGGGTGTCCAGTTTCGCAATCACGAAGTGATGGGCGACATCGTACCGCTGGCCAAGCGTTACGCTGAGGAAGGTGCGGATGAACTGGTGTTCTATGACATCACCGCCTCGTCCGATGACCGCGTGGTCGACAAGAGCTGGGTCAGCCGTGTCGCTGAGGTCATCGACATTCCCTTCTGCGTCGCAGGCGGGATTCGCAGCGTGGAAGATGCCAAGCGCATCCTGGAATTTGGTGCCGACAAGATCTCCATCAACTCCCCCGCATTGGCCAATCCAGACCTGATCAGCGCCCTGGCAGACCGGTTCGGTGTGCAGTGCGTCGTGGTCGGGATCGACTCCTATTTCGATGCCGCCACCGGCCAGTATCAGGTCAAACAGTATACCGGGGATGAAACCCGTACCCGCATTACCCAATGGACCACTCCGGACTGGGTGGTCGAAGTGCAAAAGCGCGGTGCCGGTGAAATCGTCCTCAACATGATGAACCAGGATGGGATGCGTAACGGCTATGACCTGCAACAACTGCAGACCATTCGTTCGCTGTGTCATGTCCCGCTGATTGCCTCGGGCGGTGCTGGCGAGATGGTGCACTTCCGCGATGCCTTCTTGCAGGCTGATGTGGACGGTGCGCTGGCCGCATCGGTGTTCCACAAGGGCATTATCCCGATCCCCGATTTGAAAGCTTATCTGCGAAACCAAGGAGTGCAGATCCGTGACTGATTCCGTGCAATTCGATGCCAGCCAACTTGACTGGAACAAGGTAGAAGGTCTAATGCCGGTGATTGTGCAGCATGTACATACCGGCGTGGTGCTGATGCAGGGCTTTATGAACCAGGACGCACTGGCTGAAAGCCTGCGTAGCGGCCATGTCACCTTCTTCAGCCGTACCAAGCAGCGTCTGTGGACCAAGGGGGAAACCTCCGGCCATTTCCTGCACCTGCGCGCGATCAGCACGGACTGTGATCAGGATTGTCTGCTGGTGGCGGCCGACCCAGTGGGCCCGACCTGCCATCGTGGCTGCCCGAGCTGCTTTGATGACCATCCGTTGCCGCCGCTGGCCTTCCTGGCTGAGCTCGAGCAGTTGTTGGCCAGCCGCAAGGATGCTGATCCGGAATCCAGCTACACCGCACGCCTGTATGCCAAGGGCACCAAGCGTATCGCGCAGAAGGTGGGTGAAGAGGGTGTCGAAGTTGCCCTGGCGGCGATGGCCAAGGATCGCGAAGAGCTGATCAACGAATCGGCCGACCTGCTCTACCATCTGACCGTGTTGCTACAGAACGAAGGGCTGCAATTGGCCGACGTGGTCAACCGCCTGCAAGCCCGCCACTCGGCGGCAGCTAAATAAACCTGCAAGTCAGTCAACGCTGTGTTGACGGGTGAATGACCGGATCAACCTTGATCCGGTCATTAAAATACCGGTGCGTGGTCGACCTCGCCATAGGTCTTAAGCACCTGCTGCACCGGCGCGGCAGACAAGGTCTCTGGGGTCAGCAGTAAGGTTGGCAAAATTTGTACCCCTTTCATCGCCGGGCCGCCCTGCTTCGCGGCCAAGATCCATTTCACCCCCTGATAGCCCATCTGCCACGGTTGCTGCACTACCATCCCCTGCAACCGCCCCTCTTGCATGGCATTCAGTAGATAGTGGTTGTAATCCACACCGATATGTAGTGGCATCTGTTTGAGATGCAGTCGCCGGAGTTCGGCCTGCACCCCCATGGTGGTGCGCTCATTCGGCGTAAATAATCCCTGTACCCAGCCAGCATTCTTTTCTAGATACGGCCCGGCGGCATGCCGTATTTCCGCCATGCTGGTACCCAGATAAGGGGCCGGAACGAGCGTCATCTTGCCGCGGCTGACCACATCGATAAAACCTTGTTCGCGCTGAGTGGTCGATAACACCTCGGCGCTCATACGCAAGACCGCAATCCGACTGTGTTCAGGCAATGCAGAGAGCATGGCCTGACCGGCCATCACGCCAGTGGCATAGTTATCGGACATGATTTTGGCGTAAACCGGACCGATATCAATATCGCGATCCAACTGAACAATGGGAATCCCCGCATCCCGCCACGGCTGAACTGCACTGCTGAT
>JAYROM010000152.1:0-13263 GCA_041911695.1 Aeromonadaceae bacterium | reverse complement strand
ACCTGCGGGCTGCCATCTTCGTGCTTCATGAAGTGCATGGTCATCATGATCATGCGCGCTACCCAGAAGAAGATGATGTCGAAGCCGGTGACAAGCACATCGGTCGGGTGGAAGGTGCGCAGATCCGGGGTCTGTTCCGGCCAGCCTAGGGTGGAGAAGGTCCACAGCGCGGAGCTGAACCAGGTATCCAGCACGTCGTCATCCTGACGCAGTTTGACGTCGGCCGCGATACCGTACTTGCTGCGTACTTCGGCCTCATCGCGGGCGACATAGACCTTGCCGGATTCGTCGTACCAGGCCGGGATGCGGTGACCCCACCACAGCTGACGCGATACGCACCAGTCCTGAATGTCACGCATCCAGGAGAAGTACATGTTCTCGTACTGCTTGGGCACAAACTGGATGCGGCCATCTTCGACCGCCTCGATGGCCGGCTTGGCCAGGATGCCGGCGCGCACATACCACTGGTCGGTCAGCATCGGCTCGATCGGCACACCACCACGGTCGCCATACGGCTGCTGCAGCACGTGCTCCTTGGTGTCGGCCAGCAGGCCCAACGTTTCCAGCTTGGCCAGAATGGCCTTACGCGCGGCATAGCGCTCCAGACCGGCGAACTCGGCTGGCAATTCGGCCGGATAGACATCGGTGAGCTGGCCGTGGGTATCGAACACTTCAGCCACGGCGCGCACATGGGCATCCAGGGTGAAGATGTTGATCATCGGCAGGGCATGGCGCTTGCCGACTTCGTTATCGTTGAAATCGTGCGCCGGGGTGATCTTGACGCAGCCGGTGCCCTTGTCCATGTCGGCGTGTTCGTCAGCGACGATCGGGATGCGACGGTCGACCAGCGGCAGGACGATATGCTTGCCGATCAGTGCCTTGTAGCGCGGATCTTCCGGGTTAACCGCCACGGCGGTATCGCCGAGCATGGTTTCCGGACGGGTGGTGGCCACCACCAGGAAGTTGTTGCCTTCGGCAGTCTGCTCGCCATCGGCCAGCGGATAGCGCAGGTGCCACATATGGCCCTTCACTTCCTTGTTTTCCACTTCCAGATCAGAGATGGCGGTGTGCAGCTTCGGATCCCAGTTGACCAGACGCTTGCCGCGGTACATCAGATCCTCGTCATACAGACGGACAAAGACCTCCTGTACGGCGCGCGACAGGCCCGGATCCATGGTGAAGCGTTCACGATCCCAATCCACCGAGGTGCCGAGACGGCGCATCTGGCGGGTGATGGTACCGCCGGACTCTTCCTTCCACTGCCAAATCTTGTCGATGAAGGCATCACGGCCGTAGTCGTGACGGGTCTTGTTCTCTTCGGCGGCAATCTTGCGCTCGACCACCATCTGGGTGGCGATCCCGGCATGGTCGGTCCCGGCTTGCCACAAGGTGTTCTTGCCGAGCATACGCTGGTAGCGGATCAGCGCGTCCATGATGGTCTGCTGGAACGCATGACCCATATGCAGGCTGCCGGTGACGTTCGGCGGCGGGATCATGATGCAGTAGGCATCCTGGCTGGTATCGCCATGCGGCTTGAAGTAGCCCTGGGCTTCCCAGTGCTGGTAGAGGGCCTGTTCGATGGCGCTCGGGTTAAACGTCTTTTCCATGTTCAGCGGGTCTCGGATTCAGCGGATCTCGGGGGGCGACGGCTGCGCCGCAGAGGCGGGCAGGGTCTGCAATGTAAAGCCGGCGGCGCGATACTGCTTGTAGCGTTCGCGGGCCAGCTGCTTGCGAGTTTCGTCAGTGGGGACAAAATCTATCACTTCAGTGAAGCGTCCGGCAAATGCCGGCACCGATTCAGCCAGATTAATCAGCACACCGCGAGCGCGGCGCGGGCCCTGATGGCCAATTTCGACCGGTGCCATGCCGACGGTCGGCTCGTCCGACAGGGCGTGCGGCACAAAACTGGCGGTATCCTGTTGCCATAACTGCTCATCGAGCAGGGCGGCTTCAGCCCCGTCAGCGGCATGCACATACAGGGTATCGCCCTGGCGGTAGCGGGCAGTGATCAGCACGCAAGCCAGGTCGGGCAGGGTATCGGTCGGGTCGAGCAGGTAGAAGGTGGCCTGTTTCATCGCGGGGTGACGGGGAGACCAGCTCCCCGCTCCGTAGGGTTAGTCCTGGCTGTCGACACCGGCTCGACTGAGCAGGAACTGGGTCAGCAGCGGTACCGGACGACCGGTCGCGCCCTTATCTTTGCCACTCTTCCACGCCGTACCGGCCACATCCAGATGCGCCCAGTTGAACTTGCGGGCGAAACGGGAGAGGAAGGCGGCGGCGGTGATGGCACCGGCCGGGCGACCACCGAGGTTGGTCATGTCGGCAAACGGGCTCTCAAGCTGCTCCTGGTACTCCTCCCACAAGGGCAGGCGCCAGGTCTTGTCCCCTGACGATTCGGCCGCGGCCAGCAGCTCGTGCGCCAGCGGGTTGTGGTTGGCGAGCAGGCCGGAGGTCTGGTGGCCGAGGGCGACGATGCAGGCCCCGGTCAGGGTGGCGATATCAATCACGCACTCCGGCTCGAAGCGTTCGGCATAGGTCAGCGCATCGCACAGTACCAGACGGCCTTCGGCATCGGTGTTCAACACTTCGATGGTCTGGCCTGACATCGAGGTCAGGATGTCACCCGGGCGGTAAGCCTTACCATCCGGCATGTTTTCGGCGCCAGCCAGGATGCCGATGACGTTGATTGGCAGCTTGAGCTCGGCCAGCGCATGCATGGTGCCGAGCACCGAGGCGGCGCCGCCCATGTCGTACTTCATCTCATCCATGCTCTCGGACGGCTTGATCGACAGGCCGCCGGAGTCGAAAGTCAGCCCCTTGCCAATCAGCACGATCGGCTTGGCATCCGGGTGGCCCTTATAGTCGATCACCGACATCATGGCTTCGTTTTCCGAGCCCCGGGCGACGGCCAGATAGCTGTGCATGCCGAGTTCGGCCATCTGCTGTTCGCCGATGACGCGGGTGGTCAGATTCGGGTAGCTGTCGGCCAGACGACGCGCCTGCGAGGCCAGATAGGCCGGGTTGCAGATATTCGGCGGCATGTTGGCGACATCGCGGCACACCTTGACGCCGTGGGCGATGGCCAGACCGTGGGCAATCGCCCGTTCGCCGGTCGGCAGCTCACGGCGGGTCGGCACGTTGAACACCAGCTTGCGCAGCGGGCGGCGCAGCTCGGCCTTATTGGTCTTGAACTGATCAAAGGTATACAGGCTGGCCTGGGTGGTCTCGATCGCCTGGCGCACCTTCCAGTAGGTATCGCGCCCTTTGACATGCAGTTCGGTCAGGAAGCAGACCGCCTCCATCGAGCCGGTCTCGTTCAGCGTGCTGATGGTCTTTTGCATGATCTGGCGGAACTGGCGTTCATCCAGCTCGCGCTCCTTGCCACAACCGACCAACAGCACTCGCTCGGAGAGCACGCCCGGTACTTGATGCAGCAACAGCATCTGGCCGGGTTTTCCCTCCAGATCACCACGACGCAACAGCGAACTCAGGTAACCATCGCTGCTGCGATCCAGCTGTTCGGCGACGCTGGAGAGACGGCGCGGCTCGAAAACACCGACCACAATACAGGCGCTGCGCTGTTTCTCGGGGCTACCGCTCTTGACGCTGAACTCCATGAAGACTCCTTGATCCTGCAAGACAAAGTGGATGCTTTATCTGATAATGGGCACCCTGTCGTCGTGATGCCGACCGCAAAATGCGGCCATCTCGACGCAAAATATGCCAAAATTCAATTTTGAGACCTATTTTTCAGCCATTTGCCTGAAATTACAAGTTTTCACCGAGGGCCGCGTGATTCTTTCCCGCTACATCTTCCGCGAGACGTTGAAAACCCAGCTGTCCGTACTGGGCATTCTGCTGATGATCTTCCTCAGCCAGAGTTTCATCCGCTTCCTGGCGCGCGCCGCGCGCGGGGCGGTGCCCAATCAGCTGGTGACCGAGCTGCTGCTGCTCAACGTGCCGAGCATGGCGATGCTGATGCTGCCGCTCAGCCTGTTTATCGCCATCCTGTTTGCCCATGGCCGTCTGTATGCCGAGAGCGAAATGACGGTGATGCGGGCAGTTGGCATCGGCCCGGGCTGGATCATGCGTTCCGCCCTGTGGCTGGCCCTGTTGACCACCGTAGTGGCCGCGTTAAATACCCTGTGGCTGACACCATGGGCCGAACGCCGTCAGGTTGAGGTGCTGGACGAGGCCAAGGCCGATCCGGGCCTGTTTGCGCTGGATAGCGGCCGCTTTATCAATCTGGATGACGGCAAGATCGTCGCCTATATCGAGTCAATGGATGGCAAGGCCAACCGCCAGCTCAGCCGGCTGTATGTATTGCAGCGCGGCGATGACAAGCAGGGGCCGAGCGTGGTGATCTCCGACCGTGGCGAGCTCAACCATGATGCTCAGGGTATCCAGTGGCTGACGCTGCGTGATGGCAAGCGTTATGAGGGGCCGAACCCACAGGGCGAGTTCAAGATCTCCGAATACCAGACCTGGCAGGCGCGGATTGAAGAGCGCGAGGCGGTGCCGTCGCGACGCAAGGTATCGACCTGGAACAACAGTGAACTGCTGGCGGCCAAGCCGGCGGATCAGAACAAGGCGCAGGCCGAGTGGCAGTGGCGTCTGGCGATGCCGTTGTCGATCCCGGTGTTGACCCTGATTGTGGTGCCGATGGCGATGGTTAATCCGCGTCAGGGGCGTTATGCCAAGCTGTTGCCGGCGATCCTGATCTATCTGAGTTATTTCCTGTTGCTCTCCGCCGCCCGCTCCGCGATTGAGCGCGGCTCGTTGCCAGTCTGGCCCGGGTTACACCTGATCCCGCTGGCCTTCCTGCTGTTGTTTGCGTTGCCGTTCAATCTGGCCGGTACGCGTTGGGCCAATCGGCTGCGTCTGCGCTGGAAAGGAGGCAAGGTCTGATGTTCGGGATTCTGGATCGTTATGTTGGCCGTAGTGTGTTGATGGCCATTCTGCTGTGCACCCTGCTGCTGGTCGGGCTCTCCGCGCTGATCAAATATGTCGAGCAGCTCAAACAGGTCGGCGAAGGGGGCTATACCGCCTGGTTGGCGGGCTGGTATGTCATTTTGTCGATGCCGCGCGAGCTGGTGATGTTCTTCCCGATCGGTGCCCTGCTGGGTGGGGTGATTGGTCTCGGTCAGCTGGCCTCCAGCTTCGAGCTGGTGGTGTTGCAGTCGGTCGGCAAGTCGCGCTTTGCCATCGTGATGGCGGTGCTGAAAACCGTGTTGCCGGTGATGATCATCATAGTGCTGATGGGTGAGTATCTGGCGCCGCTCACCGAGCGCCGCGCCGATGATCTGAAAACCATGTCCAAGAGTGGCGGCCAGATGACGGTCTCCTCCTCGGGGCTGTGGATCCGCGAACAGCATGACTTTATCCATATCGATACCGTGCTGCGCGATGGCTCGCTGCGTGATATTACCCTCTACCGTTTCAGTAGCCAGGTGGCGGGGCTGGAGCAGACCGCGCATGCCGAGAGCGGCCATTATGACAACGGCGCCTGGGTGATGGACAAGGTGGTGCGCACCTGGTTCAACGAGAATGAACGCGTGCGTTCCGAGCAGCAGGCTGAGGAGCGCTGGCATCTGGCATTGACCCCGGACAAGCTGGATGTGGTGTCGGTCGATCCGCAGGATCTGTCGGCCAGCGGGCTGTATGACTATATCCGCTATCTGCACGACAACGGCCAAAAGGCGGAGCGCTATGAGCTGGAGTTGTGGCGCAAATTGACCTCGCCGTTGTCGGTGATTGCCATGATGCTGCTGGCCGCCAGTACCGTATTCGGACCGCTGCGTTCGGTGCCGATGGGGGCGCGCATTGTCGCCGGGGTGATCCTGGGCTTCAGTTTCTATGTCGCCAACCAGGTGTTTGGGCCGATGAGCCTGGTGTATGCCGTGCCGCCGTTATTAGGCGCCATCATGCCGAGTGTGCTGTTTATGGGGGTGGCGGTCTGGCTACTGCGCCGGCATCGCGCCTGAGGCATGTCCTCATCCTTGCCGTGCTGGCGAGGCAATGCAAAACGGCGACCCTTGGGTCGCCGTTTTTGTCCGTCATGTGTGCGTCCTAGCGACGCATCCAGTGCAGCGGGCCGGTTTCCAGCATCTCGCTGTCCGCCCACATATCCTGGAAGGCGCGGCTGCGCGAGTCCATCACGCTCAGCAGGTTGCCGAGGCCAAAGGCGCTGGTGCACATACGGATAAATGCCGGCGCACCGTGCAGCAGTTGGCCATCTTCACCCTGCAGGCGCAGCTTGAAGATCAACATGCCCGGGGTTTGGCCGACCTTGCACCAGTACCAGTAGAAGTAGCCGATCAGCTCAGCCGCCAGGATCAAAATGAACCAGCCCTGGCTGGCCAGCCACTGGTTGGCCGCGGCGCTGTCACTCTGTTGAGCCAGCGCCAGGCCGTAGCCGAGCAGCAGGGTGATGCTGAGCACAGCACCGACCAACAGGCTGTCGACCGCCCAGGCGCCGAGACGGCGGAACAGTCCGGCTTGGCGCGGACGGGAGGTGGCCGCTGCAGCGGCCGGTGCAGGCCGCTTGGCCTGCGCGCGAGGTTTCTTGGTCATCGTTTCGGGTACCACGGAAAACGGGAGCGCACAGTGTACCCTATTCCGGGGCAGGGCGCGGAGTGACGGCATCGACGCTTTCTTCATCAACCGATTGAGTTGGTAGAAAAAAACCGTTGCACCGGATGCGCCGCCTTGTATAATCGCCAGCGCACTGCACCGGTACGCCGGCTGTTGTGTGTGTGCCTCGGTGGCGAAATCGGTAGACGCAGTTGATTCAAAATCAACCGGTGAATAACCGTGCCAGTTCGAGTCTGGCCCGAGGCACCACTTTCCGCTCCCGCACCGCGCGAGCCACAAGAACCCGCAAGCTTAGGCTGAGCGGGTTTTTTGTTTTTGGGTCTGCTGCAATCCATCCTCTCTCGGCCTGCCATCGTTCTTGCAGACAAAACACATCAACCAATTCGATGGTTCATATCCAATAATCGCGCTTTTTTATCTGAAATTCCCACTGTTACCCTAAGGGTATTGTGCCTGGTCCGACAAGCCTACGGTCGCGCGCCGGGCGGCGTCACGCCCCCTTTTATCATGACTATCACTTTGTGGAGCGCACCATGGACTATGCCCGTCGGCGTTGGCTGATCCTGCTGGCCAGTTGTTTTATCAATTTGTGTATCGGCTCGATGTATGCGTGGAGTGTGTTCTCCGCGCCGATGGCAGCCTATCTCAGCCAGTTGAACGGCGTGGCGCTGACCCCGGCGGATTTGTCGATTGTGTTTGTGGTCGCCAATTCGATTGGGCCGATCACCATGATCAGTGGCGGGCGGATCAATGACACCTTCGGGCCGCGCTTTGTGATCCTGCTCGGTGGGTTGATGTTTGGCGGCGGCATGTTGCTGTGCGGGTTTGCCTCGTCGCTATTCGAGGTGATCCTGGCCTACGGCATCCTGACCGGGCTTGGCCTCGGCATGGTGTATGGCGCCACCATCAGCACCTCGATCAAGTTCTTTCCGGACAAGCGCGGCCTGGTCGGCGGCTTGACCACGGCGCTGTTTGGCATCAGCTCAGTGATTATTCCACCGCTGGCGGCGCTGATTATCGGCCAGCTGGGGGTAATTGCCGCATTCAAGATCATCGCTGGCGCCTTTACCCTGATTGTCTGTGGCTGTGCCTTTTTGATCGAGAAGTGCCCCGAGGGCTTTCAGCCGGCGGGCTGGACTCCCCCGGTCGGTATGGCGGCCGGTCAGGGCGTCAATAAGAACTGGCGGCAGATGCTCGGTTCGCCGGTGTTCTATGTGCTGATTTGTCTGCTCACCTGCGGCGCGGTGGCGGGCTTGATGTGTATCGCGCTGGCCTCGCCGCTGGCGCAACGCATGATTGGGATGTCGACTGCGGCAGCCACTGGTGCGGTGTCGACGCTGGCACTGTTCAATGTGCTCGGCCGGATCTGCGCCGGGCTGATCTCGGATCGCATTGGTCGCATCAATACCCTGGCGCTGGCCTGTCTGCTGTCGATTGCCGGCTTGTCGCTGCTCTATCACGCTGGCAGCGGTGATGTGCAGACCTTCTATGTCGGTATCTCGATTGTCGGCGTCTGCTTCGGTGCCTTTATGGGCGTCTTCCCCGGCTTTACCGCCGACCAGTTCGGCGCCCGTCATAACAGCGTCAACTTCGGCATCATGTTTTCCGGCTTTGCGGTGGCGGGCTATGTCGGCCCGACGCTGATGATGACGGTGTTTCGCCAAACCGGCAGTTTCAAAGGCGCCTTCCTGCTCGGGATCGGCTTCAGTGTGGCGGGCCTGGCGCTGACTTTCCTTTATCGGCTGATCGGTCGCGCCAGCAGCGCGCAACCGGCCCTGGCCGCCCCATCACGCTAACGAGATCTTGTTGTATGCAAAGAAAATATCCCAACCTGTGCCGGCCGATCCAGATCGGCAATGTCCACTTTCGCAACCGCATGTTCAGCGCGCCGATGGGCGGCACCGACATCACCGCTGACTGCACCATAGGCCCGGCGTCGACCGCGTTCTACGAGTATCGCGCCAAAGGTGGCGCGGGCAGTGTCACCGTCAGCGAACTGGTGGTGCATCCCGAGACCGAAGGCTCGCATATGTATCACCTGGATCTGCAGACCCCGGGATCCTTGGCCAGCTTTACCTATACCGCCGACGCCATCCGTCGCCACGGCGCGATTGCCAGTGTCGAGTTGTCGCACTCCGGCCAGTACGCCGGTACCTATCTGACCGACAAGAACAAGAAGGAGGGGCTGTGCCAGTGGGGGCCGAGTGACGGCGTGCGGGCGGATGGTCGACCGGTGCGCGCGCTGGATGAGGATCAGATCCGTGACATCGTCGCCGCCTATGGTGAGAAGGCGGCACTGGCCAAGCGCGCCGGGTTCGAGATGGTGATGGTGCACGGCGGTCACGGCTGGTTGATCAACCAGTTCCTGTCGCCCTACTTCAACCAGCGTACCGACCGTTACGGCGGCGCGTTGGAGAACCGCGTGCGCTTTGCGCAAGAGGTGCTGGATAGCATCCGCAAGGCGGTCGGGCCGGGCTTCCCGATCGAGTTCCGTATGAGCGGCTCCGAGCTGTTTGACGGCGGTTACGATCTGCAAGAGGGCATTGAGATTGCCAAGTTGCTGGAGAGCCGTATCGATCTGCTGCATGTCTCTGCCGGGACTTACCAGCGCGGCTTTGGCGTTACCCATCCGTCGATGTTCCTGCCGCATGGCAGCAATGTCTATCTGGCGGCGGCCATCAAGCCGCACGTCAAGGTGCCGGTGGCCACCATCGGCGGGCTTAACGATCCGGCGATGATGGAGGAGATTATCGCCTCCGGTCAGGCCGATGTGGTGGAGATGGCGCGTGCGCTGCTCGCCGACCCCGAGTTGCCGAAGAAGATTGCCATTAACCGTGACGATCTGATTGTGCGCTGCTTGCGCTGCTACACCTGTATGGCCGAGCGCGCGCAGACCGCCACCCGGCGCTGCACCGTCAACCCGATCATTGGTCGCGAGCTAAACGGGATGGAGATCCTGCCAGCGGCGCAGAAGAAAAAAGTGCTGGTGGTCGGCGGCGGCCCCGGTGGTCTACAGGCGGCGCTGACCGCAGCGCGACGCGGCCATCAGGTGATCCTGTGCGAGCAGCAGGCTGAGGTCGGCGGCATCCTGATTGGTGAGCAGGCGATTTCGTTCAAGGTCGAGATGTATCAGCTCGGGGTCACGTTGGGCAAATTGTGCCAAGAAGCCGGGGTCGAGATCCGCCTCAACACCCGCGTCGATCGCGCCTATGCCGAACAGATCAATGCCGATGCGCTGATCATTGCGGTGGGCTCCGAGCCGTTTGTGCCGTCCATTCCGGGGCTGGCTGATCCGCAGGTGGTGCAGGTCAATGACTACCACCATCGCCAGCACGAGATCGGCCATCAGGTGGTGATTTTGGGCGGCGGCTTGGCCGGCAGCGAACTGGCGGTCCACTTGGCCCGCGCGCAGCATACCGTGCATCTGGTCGAGATGAATGGCGAGCTGGCTCCGGATGCCAATGTGCGCCACCGTCCGCAACTGCTGGCCGAGATCGATAAGCAAGGGATTCAGGTGCACTGCCAGCACAAGGCGGTCGAGATCACCCGTGACGGCGTCTGGTGTCTGGATGCGGCTGGGGAGCGGGTACTGATCCCGGGGCAGAGTGTGGTCTGTGCGTTGGGCCAGCGTTCGCGCCGTGCTGCGGTCGATGAATTGCTGGATGCTGCACCGCTGGTCGCGCAGATTGGCGATTGCGTCAAGGTATCGACTATCACCACTGCGGTCTATCAGGGCCACCACGCCGCGCTGGATATCTAGCCGGCGTTTATCGGCCTCCCTACGCGGGGGCCGATATGTCACTGCGGTGTTGCGAAGGCGATTACTTGCAGGTGGCCTTGCCCAGCTCCACAATACCCTTACTGGTCGCAATCTGGTCGATATCAACGATCTTGATGGTGCCAGCCTTCGCTCCTTGCTTGGCTGCCGCCGCGCACAGATGCACTGCGAGTTGATCCTGACGTTGGCCATTATCCTTGGCACCGATATACAGGGCTTGGTCGGTGAGCCAGGAAGCATCCTTCACCGCCGGCTCTTTGCCGCTCTTGAGCAGATACTTAACGAAGTCCTGTTGCGCCTGGTTCGGTGCAGCCTGAGACACTAGCGGCAGGGCCAGCAGCAGGGATGCGAACAACATCTTTTTCATCGATAGCCTCTTAAGATAAGTGATGATTCCGCTGGCCAGCATAACCGCCGAGATCTGAACCTCGGCTCAACCATCGGGTTGGCCGCGTTTGCCCTGCCTTGTTAAAACGTGATCGCTGCCGCGCTCTATCGGTCTGCCGGAATATGGCATGGCCGCGGGGCGCGGCAGATTTGTTATAACAGCGTCTGGAGTCTCATCTGTCGCAGGAGGCGCAGATGGAAGTCGGACAATTCACGCTGGTGATTTCGCTGTTCCAGCAGTTGTGTGTCTATCTGGTGATTGCCTGGCTGTTGTCGCGCACGCCGCTGTTTATGCCGCTTACCCAGGTGACGCGCAGTTTGCCCTACAAGCTGGTCTGCTATCTCATCTTCTCGGCGTTCTGCATCCTCGGCACCTACTTCGGCCTGCGGGTGGAGAACTCGATTGCCAATACCCGCGCCATCGGTGCCGTGCTCGGTGGCATGGTCGGCGGGCCGCTGGTCGGTCTGCTGGTCGGTTTTACCGGTGGGGTGCACCGTTACTCGATGGGCGGCTTTACCGCACTGGCCTGTATGTTCTCCACCGTCTGCGAAGGGCTGGTCGGTGGTCTGGTGCACACCTATTTTGTCCGTCAGCGGCGGATGGAGCAGCTGTTCAACCCCTGGGTGGTCGGCACGGTGGCGCTCGGTTGTGAGGTGATGCAGATGGCGATCATTCTGCTGGTGGCGCGGCCGTATGAGGATGCGCTGCATCTGGTGCGCAATATTGCCGCGCCGATGCTGATTGCCAACTCGGTCGGTGCGGCGATGTTTATGGCGATGATCCTCGATAAGCGCGCCATGCTGGAGAAGTACTCGGTGGCTTTCTCGGCGCGGGCCTTAAAGATTGCCGAGCGCACCATGGGGGTCTTGGATCAGGGCTTTACCCCGGATCGCTGCAGCCAGATGGCGCGCATCATCTATGAGGAGACCGGGGTCGGTGCGGTGGCGATCACCGACCGCGATACCCTGCTGGCGTTTATCGGCGTCGGTGAGGATCACCATCTACCCGGCACGCCGATCACCTCGCCGCATACCCAACGCGCCATCAGCCAGAACGAGGTGGTGTATGCCGATGGCAACCTGATCCCCTATAGCTGCACCCTGCATCCGAACTGCAAGCTCGGCTCGTCGCTGGTGATCCCGCTGCGCGGCGAGGAGGGGCAGGTGATCGGCACCATCAAGCTGTATGAGCCCAAGCGCAAGCTGTTCTCGTCGATGAACCGCACCCTGGGCGAGGGCATCGCCCGTCTGCTCTCCGGGCAGATCCTCTCCGGCAAATATAACGAACAGAAGCGGTTGCTGGCCGAGTCGGAGATCCGCCTGCTGCAGGCGCAGATCAATCCGCATTTTTTGTTCAATGCGCTCAATACCCTGTCGGCGGTGATCCGCCGTGACCCGGAGCAGGCGCGCACCCTGGTGCAGCACCTCTCCACCTTCTTCCGTAAGAACCTTAAACGGCAAAGCGACGAGGTGACCTTGGGGGATGAGCTGGAGCATGTCGAGGCCTATCTGCATATCGAGCAGGTGCGCTTTGCCGACCGGTTGCGGGTCAGCCGGCAGATCCCGGATGCGTTGCGCGAGTGCCGGGTGCCGGCGTTCTCGCTGCAGCCGGTGGTGGAGAATGCGGTCAAACACGGTATCTCGCAGCTGCTCGGTCCGGGCGAGCTGACGCTGCAGGCCAGTGCGCACGATGGCTGCCTGCTGCTGCAGGTCAGTGATAACGCCGGGCTATACCGGCCGCCGTCAGAGAAAGGCGGCTTGGGGATCAGCATTGTCGATCGCCGGATCAAGGCGCGCTATGGCGCCAGCTATGGACTGGATGTGTATTGCGAGCCGGAGGTGCTGACGCGGGTCAGCATCCGGCTGCCGCTGGAGGGAGAGGGATGGGCCAACTGACGGCTGTGATTGTCGATGATGAACCGCTGGCACGTGAGGAGTTGCGCCTGCTGCTGGAGCAGGCGGGCGGGGTCGAGGTACTGGCCGAGTGCAGCCATGCGCTGGAGGCGCTGCCGGCGATCCACCGTTTGCAGCCGGATGTGCTGTTTCTGGATATCCAGATGCCGCGCATCAACGGGCTGGAACTGGTCAGCATGCTGGATCCGGCGCAGCAGCCGCAGATTGTGTTTATCACTGCGTTCGATGAGTACGCGCTGCGCGCCTTCGAGGAGCAGGCGGTCGACTATCTGCTCAAACCCGTCGATGCCACGCGCCTCGCGCGGACGCTGGAGCGGCTACAGCAGGGCCAGGCGGTGCGTCAGGTACCGGCTGCGCTGGCCACTCCGCTACGCAGCATCCCCTGCATCGGCCATAATCGCATCCTGCTGCTGCCGCTGGACGAGGTGGAGTTTGTGCACAGCGACTTGGCCGGCAACCATGTGGTCAGCGCCGGGCAGCGCGGCACCACCGAGCTTACCCTGCGCACGCTGGAGGAGAAGAGCGGCTTTTTCCGCTGTCATCGCCAGTACCTGCTCAATCCGGCATGCATCCGCGAGATCCTGCTGCTT
>JAYROM010000151.1:0-11227 GCA_041911695.1 Aeromonadaceae bacterium | reverse complement strand
TGACGCTTGACGCGTACGCAGAAGGTCTTGCCGGCCAACTGGTCACCATACACCGCCGCGGTCTTCAGATAGATGTCGTGCATGTTCTCGAAGCGCGACTCCTGCACTTCCAGAAAGCTCTGGATCCCCGGTGTGCAGCCGAGGGCATCTACCACCGCATCACGGCGGCTATCGTCCTCGACGGTCACCACCAGCTTGTCCCAGTCCATGCGTACGCGGGCCTCGACGTCGATACGGCGCAGGACGTTACGCACGTTGCCCTGCAGCACCTTGATCATGCGCTGGCGCACGGACTTGCTCTTGATGGTGATTTCCGGAAACAGTTTGATGATGAATTTCATAACACTTGCTCTGATTGGGTCCGCACGCCGGGCGGAATTCTGTGGCCCGAAGCGGGCTGTCGCGCGTCCATGGCATGCCGGACGCGCTCGGGGGTGCGGAATTATAACCACTGCCGCGTTTTGACCCAACTATTCGTGCTATGCCATCGTGCTAATCCATCGCATCAGCGCAGACAAACCTTTCGTCTTTCCCACGCTTCTCCCGCTTTATGTACAGAGATGTTAAGATGCGGCCATTTTTCACTGCACGGCCAAGGAGTCGGTATGAGCACTGATCCACGCGAAAACCAGGGTTTTGAACAGACCCTCGATCAGCTGGAAGTAATTGTCCAGCGCATGGAGCAGGGTGACTTGCCACTGGATGAAGCGTTGCAAGAATTTGAGCGCGGTATACAACTGGTTAAGGCAGGACAGGCGAAACTGGATCAGGCGGAACAAAAAGTGCGCATCCTGCTGGCCGACGAGAGCGGCAACGGGCAACTGCAGCCGTTTTCGCCGGACAAGGAGACTGACAAGTGAACCTGCAAGAATTTTCCACCGAGTATCGCCAGCGTATCGATGGCCTGCTGACCGGGCACGTCGACGCGCTGCCCGAACTCGCGCCGACCCTGCGCGCCGCGATGCGCCATGGTCTGCTGCTCGGTGGCAAACGGGTACGCCCGTTTCTGGTCTATGCCACCGGTCAGCTGCTCGGTGTCGACGATGCGTGGCTGGATGGCCCGGCCGCGGCGATTGAATGCATTCATGCCTACTCGCTGATCCATGACGATCTGCCAGCGATGGATGATGATGATCTCCGTCGTGGCCATCCAACCGTACACAAGGCGTTTGATGAAGCAACCGCGATTCTGGCCGGTGATGCGCTGCAAACCCTGGCGTTCACCATTTTGGCTGGTCACCCGTTTCCGCCCACGTTGGCCAGCCAGCAGGTGCGCATGGTCGCCGAGCTGGCGCGCGCCTCCGGTTATCAGGGGATGTGCGGTGGTCAGGCGCTGGATCTGGACGCCGAAGGCAAGCGGGTTCCCCTCGCCGCGCTCGAGCAGATCCACCGCCACAAGACCGGCGCACTGATCGAGTGCGCGGTATTGCTCGGCGCGCTATGCCGCCCCGGCATCGACAGCACCACGCTGGATGCACTACGTCAATATGCCTCTGCAGTCGGCCTCGCCTTCCAGGTACAGGATGACATTCTGGACATCGTCGGCGACACCGCCACCCTCGGCAAACCACAAGGTTCCGATCTGGCCCATGAGAAGAGCACCTACCCGGCGCTGCTCGGTCTGGATGGCGCGCGCGAGATGGCTCGCAGCCTGCACACGCAAGCCTTAGCAGCGCTGGATAGCTTGCCCTACAATACCGATATTCTGCGTGCCTTCGCCGATTACGTGGTCGAACGCGCCTACTAATGAACTGCACAGCTGACAAGAAGCCCTACATGAATCTGGACACTGCCGATTTTCCGTTGCTTGCCCAAGCCGATACGCCGGACCAATTGCGCCAACTGGCGCCTGACCAGTTACCCGCCCTGTGCGGCGAGTTGCGCAACTATCTGTTGCACTCGGTCAGCCGCAGCAGCGGGCATCTGGCTTCCGGTCTTGGCGTGGTCGAGCTGACGGTGGCCCTGCATTACGTCTACCAGACGCCGTTTGACCGGCTGGTCTGGGATGTCGGGCATCAGGCTTATCCGCACAAGATCCTGACCGGTCGCCGCGAGCGTCTGGCCACCATCCGCCAGAAGGACGGCTTGCATCCGTTCCCGTGGCGCGAGGAGAGCGAGTACGACGCCCTGTCAGTCGGCCACTCCAGCACCTCGATCGGGGCCGCACTCGGCATGGCCATCGCCTCGCGCATTGAAGGCAAGGGGCGCAAGGCGGTGGCGGTGATCGGCGACGGCGCCCTGACCGCCGGGATGGCGTTTGAAGCGCTGAACCACGCCGGCGATCTGCACGAAGATCTGCTGGTGATCCTGAACGACAACGAGATGTCGATCTCGGAGAACGTCGGTGCGCTCAATAACCATCTGGCGCGCTGGCTCTCCGGCCAGCTCTACACCACGCTGCGTGAAGGCGGCAAAAAGGTGCTCTCCGGCATGCCACCGGTCAAGGAGCTGGCACGCCGCGCCGAGGAGCACCTCAAGGGGATGGTGGTGCCAGGCACCCTGTTCGAGGAGTTCGGCTTCAATTATATCGGCCCGGTCGACGGCCATGACGTGCAGGGGCTGATCAAGACGCTGCGCAACATGCGCCAGCTCAAGGGGCCGCAATTGCTGCATGTGATGACCAAGAAGGGCAAGGGCTACGAGCCGGCCGAACGCGATCCGATTGGTTATCACGGCGTCCCCAAGTTCAACCCGGAAGATGACTGCCTGCCGGTGGCCAAGAACACCCCGCCGAGCTTCTCGTCGATCTTCGGCCAGTGGCTGTGCGATATGGCGGATCAGGACTCGCGCCTGGTCGGCATCACTCCGGCCATGCGCGAAGGCTCGGGGATGGTCGAGTTCTCGCAGCGCCATCCGGATCGCTATTTCGATGTAGCGATTGCCGAACAGCATGCGGTCACCTTGGCCGCCGGCATGGCGATTGACGGCCTGCACCCGGTGGTGGCGATCTACTCGTCATTCCTGCAGCGCGCCTATGATCAGGCGATCCACGACATCGCGCTGCAGAACCTGCCGGTGCTGTTCGCGATTGATCGTGCCGGCATCGTCGGTGCCGATGGCCCAACCCATCAGGGGGCGTTCGATATCAGCTTCCTGCGCTGCATCCCCAACCTGACCATCATGACGCCATCGGACGAGAACGAGTGCCGGCAGATGCTGTATACCGGCTACCAGCTGGGCACCCCCGCCGCGGTGCGTTATCCGCGCGGCCATGCCAACCGCACCCCGGTCGATAGCGCGATGACCGCCCTGCCGGTCGGTAAGGGGCGGGTCTGCCGTCAGGGCAGCAAGCTGGCGCTGCTAGCGTTCGGCCCGCTGCTGCATCAGGCCGCACTGGTGGCCGAACAGCTGGATGCCACCCTGGTTGATATGCGCTTTGTCAAACCGCTGGACGAAGCCCTGCTGTGCGAGCTCGCGACCCATCACACCCATCTGGTGACGTTGGAAGATGGCGCGCTGGCCGGTGGCGCGGGCAGTGCCGTGCTTGAGGCGCTGCAGGCAAGCCAGTTGATGCTGCCGGTATTGCGTCTCGGCCTGCCGGATCGCTTTGTCGAACAAGGCACCCAGCAGGAGATCCACGCCCTGCTCGGGCTGGACAGCACAGGCATCCGTCGCCAGATCGACGCCTGGTTACAGGGCGCGCGACACGCCGACTAAGCGCGTTATCCTCGTTCCAGATAGCAAAACCCCTGCCGACAAAGCAGGGGTTTTGTTTTATTGCATCAAGATCGAACCGGCAGGCGGTGAGCCTGCCGCTGAACAGATCAATGACGACCGCAACCACCGCCGCCGCAGCAGCCCTGGTCTTCGTCCTTCTTGTGCGCATGGCCGTGGCCACCGCAGCACTCATGGTCATCAGCGTGGTCGTGGCCATGGCCACCACAGCACTCATGATCGTCATCATGGCCGTGGCCGCCGCAGCAACCGTCGTGACCATGGTCGTGATCGTGATGATGACCACCCTGACCGTGAACATGGCCATGGGCAATCTCTTCGGCAGTAGCCGCACGCACGTCACGCACGGTCACGGCAAAGTGCAGGTTCACGCCCGCCAGCGGGTGGTTGGCATCAACCTTGATATAGTCTTCAGCGACTTCGACCACGGTGACCGGACGGTGACCGTCATCGGTATCGGCCACGAAGGTATCGCCTTCGGCCACTTCCATGCCGTCAAACAGTTCACCCGGTACCTGCTGTACCAGATCTTCTTCGTATTCACCGTAAGCATCGGCGGCATCGACATTCAGTTCGAAGCTGTCACCGACTTCACGGTCATACAGGGCCTTTTCCAGGCCGGGAACCAGGAAACCGGCACCGTGCAGATAAACCAGCGGCTCGCGGCCTTCGGTGGTATCCAGCACGTCACCAGATTCGTCGGAAACGGTGTAGTCGAGGGTAACTACGCTCAGATGGCTAACTTTCATGTGCAATTCCCGTTGTGATCACTGCCGCGGCGCGACAATTGAGAATAAGAAAAAGTAGCGCCAAGCATACCGGAAAAAACCGGGAGCGCCTACGGTAGGCACCGGCCGTTGACCGCGGATTTACCTGAAAATGTGTGCGGACGGCCGGTTTTCCGTATAATCGGCGCCAGTTTTTTCCTGCCCGTTGGCCCACATGTTCTATCCGGTTCATCTCGAAACAATTGCCAGCCCGAAACTGGCCGTATTGGGTCGCCGCCGTATGGCGACTGATCAATTACTCTGGCTGGCCGCTGGCTCGGCGCTGCTGCGCCTGGGGCGAGCCGAATTCGTACTGCGCAGCGGCGACTGTTTCTGGCTGCCCGCTGACTGTCTGCATGGCCTGACCCTGCTGCAGGGCTGTCAGCTAGGCCGCCTGCGCTTTTCCATCCGGATTGATGCGCCACGCCCGAAAGCCGCCGGCTTTATCGCGCCCAGCCCGCTGTTACAAGCGCTGCTGGACAGGCTGATCGCCGCCCCACAACCAGTGGCCCCTGACAGCCAGGCCGGCCGCTGGCTGGATTGCATTGCCGATCTGCTACCGGAGTGGCAACTGGCCGACCCGCGCCCGCAACCGCTCCCCGAAGGGGTCAGCACCCTGCTGGAGGGGATCTGCCTCGGTCAGTCCCTGCCGGCCATCATGCAGACCTGCCATCAGCGCCATGGCTGGAATGCCCGCACCGCGATGGATGCCTTCCAGCAAGCGCTGGGTACCGACCTGCTGAGCTGGCAGGAGCAGTGGCAGCTATTGCAGATTCCGGTGCTGCTGCGTCAGGGATTCAGCGAGGAGCAGGCTTGGCAGAAGGCCGGTTTCGGCAGTGAAGAACATTATCAGCAATGTGGCCAGCGCTTTGGCGATGCCCGCACCGTTACCACGGGACAGACCTCATGATCATCGCCAGCCAGATTGAACTCCGTCGCGGCAATACCCTGCTGCTGGATCAGGCCACCGCCACCATCTATCCCGGCCACAAGGTCGGGCTGGTCGGCAAGAACGGTTGCGGCAAATCGACCTTTTTCGCGCTGATCAAAGGTGAGTTGAGTGTCGATAACGGCAACCTGAGTCTCCCCGCCGGTTGGCAGATGGCCTGGGTAGCGCAGGAGACCCCGGCGCTGGATAAGCCGGCGCTCGATTATGTGATCGACGGCGACCGTGAATACCGGGCGCTGGAGGCCGACCTGCTGGCCGCCGAAACCGCCGGTGACGGCATCCGCGTAGCCGAGTTGCATGGCAAACTGGAGGCGATTGGCGGTTACAGCATCCGCGCCCGCGCCGGCAGCCTGCTGCACGGTCTGGGATTTAGCAGCGAACAGCACGGCTTTGCGGTGCGCGACTTCTCCGGGGGGTGGCGCATGCGTCTGAACCTGGCACAGGCGCTGCTCTGCCGCTCTGATCTGCTGCTGCTCGACGAACCGACCAACCACCTGGATCTTGATGCTGTGATCTGGCTGGAGGGCTGGCTCAAGGCCTACCGCGGCACCCTGCTGCTGATTTCGCATGACCGCGATTTTCTGGATCGGGTCATCGAGCGCATCATCCATATCGAGAACGGCAAGCTCAACGAATACACCGGCGGTTACTCCGACTTCGAACTGCAGCGCGCCGAACTGCTGGCCCAGCAACAGTCGCTGTACGAGAAGCAGCAGCAGACGATGGCGCACATGCAGAGCTATATCGACCGCTTCCGCTACAAGGCGAGCAAGGCACGCCAGGCGCAGAGCCGTCTCAAGGCGATGGAGCGCATGGAGCGCATCTTGCCGGCGCATGTCGATTCGCAGTTCAGCTTCAGCTTCCGTGAGCCGGATGCCCTGCCCACCCCGTTGATCGCCATGGAAAACCTGAGCGCCGGCTATGGCAAGCGGGTGATTCTGGAGAAGATCAAACTCAATCTGGTGCCGGGCTCGCGCATCGGTCTGCTCGGTCGCAACGGCGCGGGTAAATCGACCTTTATCAAGCTGCTGGCCGGTGAACTCGCCCCGCTGGGCGGCAAACTGGAGCTGGCGCGCGGCGTCAAGATTGGCTACTTCGCCCAGCATCAGCTGGAATACCTGCGCAGTGACGACAGCCCGCTACAACATATGACCCGGCTGGCGCCGCAGCACAGCGAACAGGAGCTGCGCAGCTTCCTTGGCGGCTTCGGTTTCCACGGTGACAAGGCGCTCGATCCGGTTGGCCCGTTCTCCGGCGGCGAGAAGGCGCGCCTGGTACTGGCACTGGTGGTATGGGAAAAACCCAACCTGCTGCTGCTCGACGAACCAACCAACCATCTGGATCTGGAGATGCGCGAGGCGCTGAATATGGCGCTGCAGGGTTTCGAGGGGGCCATGGTGATTGTCTCGCACGACCGTCATCTGCTACGCAGTACCGCCGACGAGTTCTATCTAGTGCATGACCGGCGTGTCACCGCCTTCGATGGCGATATCGACGACTATCATCGCTGGTTGCTGGATGAGGAGCGCCGCGCCGCACAGGCCGACAAGCCACAAGAGTTGGCCAGCAGCCCGACCCAGGCCACCGCGCGCAAGGATCAGAAGCGCCGCGAAGCCGAATTCCGTCAGGCAATACGCCCGCTGAAACAAAAGATTGAAAAACTCGAACAGCGCATGGAGCAGTTGCAACAACAGTTGCAGGATGTTGAAAGTCGTTTGGCCGATCCGGAGATCTATACCGAGGCAGCCAAACCCGAACTGACCCGGTTGCTGGCGCAACAGGGGCCGCTGAAAACCGAACTGGAAGAGGTCGAGATGACATGGCTCGAACTCCATGAATCCCTGCAACAACAGGAGCAAGACTTTGCAAACGGCCAGTGAACGCCTCGGCGAGACCCTGTGGCAAGCCAGCCAGCAGCTTTATGCGACACCAGGCATTGAAACCTGGTGCCTGCAGGCCCAGCAGGCCGGTGCCAACATCAACCTGCTGCTGTTACTCGCGCTGCAGGCGGCACGTCAGGCCTGTTGTGATCTCGACGGGCTACTGCATGCGCTGGATAGCAGCGAACCGGTATTGACCGCTTGGCGCCCGCTGCGCCAACAGCTCAAATCGCAGCTCGCCAGCGCCGACAACCAGGCGCTCAAGCAGCATGAACTGGCGCTGGAGCACTGGCAGCAGCAGACGCTGATTGCCACCGCGCTGGCCGTCCCGGCGACGATGCCCGCCGGCGAGGCGCTGACCACCTATGTCGCCAGTCTGGCCGACCCGGCCCTCGCGAACGGCTTGCCCGCCCTACAGGCCGCCGCCGACACCCTGTTTATCGCCTATGGAGCACCTGCGGCATGCTGAGTTATCGCCACGCCTTTCACGCCGGCAACCATGCCGATGTTCTAAAGCATGCGGTCGAGGCACTGATCCTGACCCAGTTGTGCAGCAAGGAAAAGCCGTTCTGTTACATCGACACCCATGCCGGTGGCGGTTGCTACGACTTGCGCGGCGACTGGGCACAGAAAAAGGCCGAATATGTAGACGGCATCGCCCGCCTGTGGGCCGATCGGGCCCCGTGGCAAGCCATCGATGCCTATCTGCAGACCATCGCCCGGTTGAATCCTGGCCAGCAGCTCGATTTCTACCCCGGCTCCCCCGAGGTGGCGCGCCAGCTAAGCCGGCCACAAGACAAGCTGATGCTGATGGAGTTGCACAACCAGGAGATCGACATCCTGCGCGAGCATATGGCCGGCGACCCGCGCGTGGCCGTGCATCATCGCGACGGTTTTGAAGGGCTGCCCGCCCTGCTGCCCCCCACTCCGCGCCGCGGTCTGGTACTGATCGATCCACCGTACGAACTGAAAGAGGATTATCAGCGGGTGGTGCAAACCCTGCGCAAGGCGATGCGCCGCTGGCCAACCGGCATCTATGCCCTCTGGTATCCGATCCTCGGCCAGGCCCAAGATCGCAGTCGCGACATGTTGCAAGCCTTCCGTCAGGACGAGAGCTTCCCGTCACTGCTGGTCGCCGAGCTCGAAGTCGCCGCCCAGTCCGCCGACTGGGGCATGCACGGCTCAGGGATGCTGATCCTGAATGCCCCCTGGCAGCTCGACAACCAACTGCAGAGCCTGCTGCCGGCGCTGTGCCGCACTCTGTCGCAGGACGCGCACGCCCGCTCGCGCATAGAATGGCTACGCCAGCCGGCATAAGCGCCTCGGCACTGAATAAGCGACACGATGCGGCATCAATACCAAAAATTGGCATCAGCACGTTCGCCAGCAAAACGGGCCGCAAGGGCCCGTTTTCATATGTTTACCTGCCGGTATGTCGGCCAGCTTCCGCTCGTTGACTGCACAACTGTCTATCTTTCCACCAACAGCATGCCCGACATCGGGCTTACCACTTCCTGTAGAGCGCCATACTGACACGGCGGTTGGGGCTTATTGCGGTACGGGCTGCGCCCTACTTCCAGCAGGTATCCGGTGTTTTGGTGTCTGACTGGTTAATGGTCAGGCTGGTACAGCCCGTATCAAAACGCTGCGGCGAGGTGCTTTTCGGCTGCGCGGTCAGCGTATAGGTCGAGCCGGAGACCGAGGCACTGTAGGTGTAATGGTCCGTCGAATCACCGCCTAGCTGGCTAAAATCGGTGCTGTAAGCCCCTGACGTCACCCGCAACGCCTCCTGCTTGAGTTGTGCGGACAACAAATGGCCGATCGCCTCACTGCGTCGGCCCTTTGTCATCCAGGACTGATAGCTTGGCCAGGCCAGCGAGGCCAACACGCCGATCACCACCATCGTTACCAGCAGCTCTAACAATGTAATGCCCCGTGTCCTCTTCAATCGCAGACTCCTTGATGGTTGCCGGCAGCACGACCGTCTAATGTCACACCGGTAAGGCCCCAAAAGCGCAGCGCACCCGAAGGCCCCCTGGCATTAAAACTCGCCCATCGGCTAATACAGCTGTTGCCATGAGTTCATCGAGGTCCGCTCTGTCGTCGGTTTCGGCGTATGCACCTCACCACCATCCACCTGCACTTTGTTACCCATCTCCACATCGCCATCTTCCTTGGTATGGAAGGTGAATACCGGATCTGATGGAATGTTTTCTAGCTCTGATGACTGATCGACCAGGTCGCGATTGTGTCCTTCATAGATGTCGACCTCCATGTACCAACCACGCCCACCGCCCAGACAGATATCACTGGCCGGCACCATGCTGGTGATCGCTGCAACGGTGTTTCGTACCAGCACCTTGGTCACCACCCGCTCGCCATGGTTGCTATCGTTGACATAAAGATCCAGATACCAGCCGTGATGCTGGCTCCAATCGATGGTATTGGTGCTAGTCGTGCGCTTACGAGGCGTTCCACTCTCCGATACCAAGGTCTGCGCTAATAACGAATTGCGCGTGAGAGTCTTATCTCGATCCGAACGATCCCAGATGGCATAGACACTCTGCGTCGACTGGTTGTCTACTGCGGTATCAGTTGTTTCCAAGTATTTTCCGGTACCAAACAGCACCAATACGCCATGTTGCGGATGATAAGCCACCGAAGGACGGTTGGTAATCGGTTGCGCATTACCCTCTTTGCTACGTGCGGTAAACAGCGGGATCGTATTGCCACTACTGTCTTGCAAGAACGTCCACTTCGCTACATCGCCAGAAGAGAGATCAACCGCCCACAAGTTGCCAAACAGATCACCGGCGTAGAGCCTGTCCGCTTTACCATCACGATCCCAGTCGCTGAACACGGGCTCAGCCAGACCATTCGGGCGAGACGTCCCCTCTGGGTCCTGCGTCTTTCCAACTCCGGTATCCATTGTCCGCAGTAAATTGCCCGTCAGGGCATCCACCACCAGCAACGCCCCCATCCCCGTGCTATCAATGCTGCTATCACTCTCCGTGGCATTGTAGCCATTACCAAATACTGCCAATAACGAAGCATTCCCCAAACTGTCCTTACCAGTGAGCAGCGCTGGGGCCGAGGTCATATAGCCAACCCGGCTCGAGGCCTTGTCAGTTAACTCCCATAACAGGTATTTATCGGGGGCGGTGCTGTCCACCTGTTTGATATTGGTCAGATCCAGCGCCCAAGCACCCTGCCCGCCCAGACCGAAGGTGCCGATAGCCAAGGTCCGCGCGCTACTGCCACTGCCTACATTCACGACCTTGATGTTGCCATCGACAAAATAACGGTGGCTATAACCGGTCGATGCCAGCGAGGCCAGATTGCGGAAGCTAGTGGATGGCACATAGGCTAGCAGCTCCTGTCCGTTCGTAGCATTGATGACATGCACCATGCCGTCGTTGGCACCAAACACCAAAAACGGTTGTTGATCCCCCACCGATACACCATACACCGGTGTGGCATGAACAATATCGCCCAGCACGCCCTTACGCTCGCGGAAGGCCTGGTTGATAGCAGGCACCTTGCTCCCCGTCGCCTCATAAGTACGATCGCCGCGTAGGTATCCAACCAGCGCCTGCAAATAGGCCGTTCGGTTTGCGTTACCGCCGTCATCCGGATAGGTCGCCATCAACTGGCTAATCTGGTTACTGCTCAACCCGTTGGAACTACCCACCTCGCTGGCGGGAATGGCGAACTGGCGCTTGGAACCATCGCTGTCCATGGTGAAAATCGCCCTAGAGGCAGATGCTTGCCGGCTAATCACATCGTTGGCCGACCAGGATACCGAGGTCGAAGCCGTGCCGTTACTCACCGCATAAGCCTTGATGTCCCCCGACCCTTAGAGATCCCCTCATTTTTCGAGACTCAAATAATTCCAAGCGTGCGGGTGTATAAACGGTGTTGCTTCAGTAGGTAGACAAACTTTTCCATCAGCAGGG
>JAYROM010000150.1:0-35342 GCA_041911695.1 Aeromonadaceae bacterium | reverse complement strand
TAAAGCCGATGATAAAGGTCAGGATGGTGGTGCCGGTCAGGCCGACATGCGGCAGCAGCAGGGTGAACGGCGCGATACCGAGGATCGAGAACCAGATCACCTGCTTGCGGCCGATGCGGTCACCAATCGGCCCGCCGAGCACGGTGCCGGCGGCGACAGCAAACAGGAACAGAAACAGGTGTAACTGCGCGGACTGCGCCGGCAGGCCGAAGTGCTCCATCAGGTAGAAGGTGTAGTAGCTAGTCAGGCTGGCCAGATAGAAGTGCTTGGAGAAGATCAGCATCAACAGCACGCCGACGGCGATCACCACGCGATGGCGCGGCAGGTCGTTATGTGGCCGGGCACGGGCGGCGCTTTGCTGGCGGTGTTGCGCCTGATACCACTGGCCGACGCGGAACAGCACCATCATCGCCAAGAGGGCAACCAGTGCGAACCAGGCCAGACTGCCCTGACCGAGCGGCAGCACGATCAGCGCGGCGAGCAGCGGGCCCATGGCGGTGCCGCCATTGCCGCCGACCTGGAAGATCGACTGCGCCAGCCCATGGCGGCCGCCGGAGGCCATACGCGCCACGCGTGACGATTCCGGATGGAAGATAGAGGAGCCGAGGCCGACCACCGAGGCACCGAGCAGCAGCAGCGGGAAGCTGGGGGCATGCGACAGCAGCAGCAGGCCGGTCAGTGTCGAGCCCATGCCGATCACCAGCGAGAACGGCTGTGGATGACGGTCGGTGTACCAGCCGACCACCGGCTGCAGCAGCGAGGCGGTGATCTGATAGGTCAGGGTCAGTAGGCCGATCTGGGTAAAGTTCAGATCATAGTTGCCCTTGAGCAACGGATAGATAGCGATAATCAGCGATTGCAGCATGTCGTTGAGGAAATGCGACAGGCTGATCGCCGCGAGCACTTTGAAGCGGGTTTCACCGCCGGTAGCCGCTGTGGCGGCAACAGTAGAGGACATCGAACACCTCGAAATCATGTGAGTCAGCGCATGATAACAGCTCGAAAAATGCCCTTCGTGCTACCATGCGGCAACTATCGTCGAGAAAAGGGCGGATGTGATGGCTGAGTCGGGGATCACGCATCGGCAGGACATGGGGTTGGCCCCGGTGGTGGCGCGTGCCTTTGATCGGATCGCCGGGGCCGAGTCGCCGCGGCATTGCCATCCCACTGCGCAACTGCTGTATGCGGTGAAAGGGGTCATGCTGGTCGAGACCGATAATGGTCAGTGGATTGTGCCGCCAACCCGCGGCATCTGGGTGCCGATCGGTGTCTGGCACCGCACCCTGATGCTCGGTGAGGTACTGATGCGCACCGTCTATATCCGCGAGGAGAAGCTGGAGGGACTGCCGGCCGAGTGCTGTGTGGTTGGCATCTCGCCGTTGTTGCGCGAGTTGATCCTGGCGGCGATAACCCTGCCGCTCGATTATGACGAGCAAGGCCGTGATGGCCATCTGGTGCAGCTGTTGCTCGACGAGATCCGGCGGATGCCCAGCCTGGCATTGTCGGTACCGGAGCCGGTATCGCCGCCGTTGCAGCGATTGTGTCGCGCGTTGCGCGAACGCCCGGATGAGGCGCGACCGCTGGCCGAGTGGGCGCATGAACTGGCGATGGATGTGCGTACCCTGCAGCGGCGGTTTGTGCGCGAAACCGGGCTCACTGTCGGCCAGTGGCGACGGCAGTGCCGCTTACTGCAGGCTTGCGAACGCTTGGCGCGTGGCAACTCGGTACTTGAGGTGGCGCTGGCGCTCGGCTATGCCAGCCCGAGCGCCTTCAGTGCCATGTTCAAGCGTGAGCTCGGGGTGGCACCCAGCCTGTTTTATCGGTAGCCCGCTGCTATTTCAGGGGTGGCCAGTAGTCGCGATTGGCTGCCAGCAGGTCATCCAGCAACCGTTTGGCGACATCGGCAGATGGCACGGTGCGGTTGAGGGTCAGTGCCTGCAGCGCCTTGGTGTAGGAGCCCTCGAGTGCCGCCTCGACCGTGAGTTGCTCGTAAGCGTTCTGTTGGACCATCAGGGCGCGCTGGAAGTGCGGCAGCGCGCCGACGCCGAATGCTTCTACGCCATGCGCAGTGACCTGACCATGCACCTCGACGATGGCATCGTCCGGCAGCCCCTGTACCAGACCGCGATTGGGCACATTCACCGTGGTGCGGAATGGCCGGTTGGTGAGGAGGGCGCGGGCGTGATCAACAATGAAGTCGCCATGCACCCCGGCACACAAGAAGCTGTCAGCCGCACTGCCGGTTGCGATGCAGCGCCGGCACTCGTCGAACACCACTTTTTCGCGGGTGTCGATCACCCGGTTAGCGCGGGTGTAGTGCGGATCTTCGTGCCCCACCATCTCTTCGCCGAAGTAGTAGTACTGCAAATAGGTATTGGCCAGATACTCCGGGAAGTAGCGCATGCTCTTGCGCAGCCGCTCGAAGGTCGGGATCCAGTCGGCGTTGACGTGCTCGTCCTGGAACAGGGTGAGGGGCCGTTCGGAGAGCAGATGCTCGCGCAGTTGCGGCAGTAAATCCTCGCCCTCTGGGCTCCAGATATGGCGCCACCAGCCGAAGTGGTTGAGGCCGACATACTCAAACGCCAGCTGATCATGCGGGTAACCGAGGGTGGCGGCGACCAGTAGCTCGATGACGATCGGCATGTCGCAGATAAACAGGCTGTGAAGTTCCGGAAAGTGTTTGTGCCAGGCATCAGCGAGAATCGCGGCCGGGTTGGAGTAGTTGAGCACCCAGGCGTCAGGGGCGTAACGGCGGACATCCTCACCAATCGCCAGCATGTCGGGGATTGAGCGCAGGGCAAAGGCGAAACCGCCTGGGCCGCAGGTCTCCTGGCCGACGACGCCATGGCGTAACGGGATTTGCTCGTCCAGTGCGCGCATCGCCAGCCCGCCGGTGCGGATCTGGGCAAACAAGAAATCCATGCCGGTAAAGGCCAGCTGGCGGTCGCCGGTGATCACCAGCTTGACCTCCGGTGCCTTCTCGGCGAGCAGCAGACGGATAAAACCGCCCATGGTGGCGACGCGTTCGGCATCGTTATCCAGCAGCACCAGGGTATGCAAGGGCAGTACATCGCGAGCGTTGAGGATGGCGTTGACGATCCCCGGTGTGTAGGTGGCACCGCCGCCGGCGATGGTCAGATGGTAGCGTTTCATCGGGCTTCTCCTGCTGATGAATGAATTCGTTTGCGATGAGATCAGCATGAAGGCCAATTGATGGCTTAACAAATGACCTTTCTCTCGTCATGATTGAGAAAAATTCATGCGTGGGGCCGTTATGTCGTTCAACAGCTATTCCAGTCTGCATATCTTTGCCCAGATTGCCGGCAGCTTGAGTTTCAAGGAGGCGGCCGGCGCCCTGCACCTGACGCAAAGCGCGCTGTCGCACCGTATCCGCAAGCTGGAACAGGAGCTCGGCTTCCCGCTGTTTGTCCGCCAGACGCGCAAGATTGCGCTCACCGCCGAGGGCGAGCGGCTGTACCGGCAGGTCAGCCGGCACTTTGCCGCGGTTAGCCACGAGATCGACGACATCCGCCATCAGGCGTTGAGTGGCACGCTGGAGGTCGGCAGCACGCCGACCTTTGCCCAGCACTGGCTGGTTCCGCGCTTGCGCGCGTTCTACCGGCAGCATCCCGAACTGGGGGTGTATCTGCGCTCTAAGGGCAGTCGGGTCGACTTTGCGCTGCATCCGGCCGATATCTGGATCGATTACGGAGATGGTCACTACCCGGGGCTGGAGAGCCAGAAGTTGTTTGATGAGGTGCTGATGCCGGTATGCAGCCCGACCTATGCAGACGAGATGGGGCTGCGCGATGACCCTGCGCGGTTGGCAGCGTGCCTGTTGTTGCACGACATCGAGTCGATTCAGCCGAGCGATCCGCAAAGCGAGTGGCGAGGCTGGCTGACCAGCCACGGGCTGGATGCCGGCCTGTGCCGGCACCACTACAGCTTTACCCATTACGATGCCGCGATCATTGGCGCCTGTAGCGGCCTCGGTGTGGCGATGGGACGCTACCAATTGGCGCGCGAGCTGGTGGCGCGTGGTCAGCTAATCTTCCCGTTTGACCACAGCCACCATCAGGGACTGGGCTATTACCTGGTGACGCGCAAGGATTTTGCCGAACACCCCAAGGTGCGGGCCTTTATGGACTGGCTGCTGTGTGAAGCGGCGAGCGATGGTCGGGTGTCATCGCCGTGTCATCGGCCTGTCATCGAATAGCCACTGGGTTGTCATCCGTATCCCGTATCTTGCCCCCTTCTTTTGGATTGAGGGCAAGGATGAACATGTTACGACTCTCTTCTGTGGGCGCCGCTGTGGCGCTGGCACTGGTTGCCGGTTGTCATAACGGTAGCGATTCGACCTCTACGCCGGCGGTGACCGCCTACCAATACAGCACCAAGGCGGTGTATACCCCGCAGCAGGCGGCCAATACCTATGAGGCGGCGCCAGCCGGGTTTACGCCCGCATTCACCGAGCTGGTGGCCCGTCACGGCTCGCGCTCGCTGTCCAGCCCGAAATATGACGTGCTGACCAAGCAGGTGTGGGAGCAGGCCGCCAGCGAAGGGGCGCTGACCGAACTTGGCCAGACGCTCGGGCACAAGGTCGATCTGGTGACCGCTGCCAATGAAAAGCTGGGTTATGGCCTGCTTAGCGCGCTGGGCAAGGAGGAGCATGCCAATCTGGCCAGTCGGCTGGCTGACCGCCTGCCGACCCTGCTTGAGGACAGCGCCAGCCACTGCATCCAGGTCGAAACCTCGGGTAAGGATCGCGCCAACGAGAGCGCTTACTACTTTATGCAGAGCCTGAAGAACAAGGTCAACTATGTCGCCGACAGCGAAAGCTGCTATGTCGCGCAGGATGACCCGTCGGTGATCGCCAAGGCGCTGGCCAACAAGTATGAGCTCTATTTCCACAAGACCGAGCCCAAGGGCGACTACGCCAAATATCTGCCGGCCTATGAGGCCTATCAGACCTTTGTCGGCGATGAGGACAACGGCGTGGCGGCGGCGCCAGAGTTAACTGCCGCGCTGGAGGGGCTCAAGGCCCTGCCGAATAGCAAAGTGATGGCGCGCCAGATTCTGGAACGTCTGTATAGCAAAGCCTTTGTTGATCGACTGGCCAGTGGCAGTTATGAGTTTGTCGCGGTCAATCCGGTGGATGGTGGCAAGACCTATGTGCGTGATGAGGTGGATGCGGCGCTGATGCTGTACAACCTGTTTATCATTGGCCCAGGGATGGTGCGCGAAGCCGAGGCTGAAGGCGAAGCCTGGCAGTTGGAGCAGTACCTGACGCCGGAACAGTCAGCCTGGTTCTCCTATCTGTCGGATGCCGAGGACTTCTACGAGAAGGGGCCGAGCTTTGCCGGGCGCAGCGTCACCTATGATATTGCCCAGGCATTGCTGGATGGCATGTTCAATGAGGTGCAGACCCAGGTGGTCGACGGCGCGCATGAGCATGTCGCCAAGCTGCGCTTTGCCCATGCCGAGACCATCATCCCGTTTGTCGCGCTGATGCAGCTGGTCGGCAGCCGACAGGGGGCCGAGCCAGGTACCCTGTACAGCCAGGATAACAACGAGTGGCGTGGGGGCTGGGTATCGCCGTATGCCGCCAACATTCAGTGGGATGTCTACCAGAATGCTGACAAGCAGGTACTGGTGAAGATGCTGTACAACGAAAAAGAGGTGGCCTTCAAGGCGGGCTGTACGCCGATAAGCAGTGGCAGTCATTTCTATGACTTCAACGAACTGAAGCGTTGCTACGGCTATAACGGCCATTAACGCGCTGTTAGGTTGAACAGCAAAACGGGCAGCGTCGATCGCTGCCCGTTTTATTATCTGTCGCGCCAGGGTAACCGGGGGGAAACACCACCGGCCGCGTGGGCAGCCGGTGGCGAGCGGGTTAGCTGGCGCTCTTGGCGTCGATACGCAACTGGACGCCGCTGTTGCTGTAGATCGGGGTGACGCTGTAGCCGTTCAGGGTCACCTTGCTAAAGGTGCCGTGGCGTTTGGCGCTGCTCAGGATCTGCAGGGTATCGCCGACCGCCGGGGCATAACCGCTACCCAGGGTGACCTGCAGCTCGCCGGCCAGCCAACTGTCGCCGGTCACGGTCAGGCGGCCACTGGCCTCATCCCCGAGCACCGGATTGAGGGTGGCACCGCTTAGCAGGGTATAACGCCCGCCAACGGTCAGGCTGCTATCGAGTTGCAGGACACCGCCCTGCTGATAGACATCCCCCTTACCCAGCGCACTGCTTGAGGCGGCGATCAGGGTGCCGTCTTCCAGTACTGTGCCCCCGGTCCAGCTGTTGTGACCGGTCAGGGTCAGGCTGCCGCTGCCCTGTTTGGTCAGCTTGCCGGCACCGCTGATGTCGTTCTGCCAGCTGTCAGCAGCACTGAACCCGCCATTGGCGGCATTCATGGTTACCGCTACATCACCATCAAACGCGCCATAGCCGTCGGCGGCGGCAAACAGGTTCAGGCGGCCCCAGCCTTCGGCATCGTCCATCACCGGATAGCCGGAGGTCAGTGCGGTGGTGCGCAACACCACGCGGCGTTGGGCGGCGGTCAGGTAGGGCTGGCGGGTCTCCAGCAGCACTTCGGCACCCTTGGGCACCACGGCCGCTGTGGTGGTGGCGGCAATCGGGCTAAAGCCGAAGGTCAACCGGCGCAAGTAGTTGCTGCGGTTGGTGGCATGATCGGCAAAGCGGTCATTGCTGGTAGTGGCCGAGTGGGCGTAGGCATACAGGGCGCTGGCATCGCTGCTGCCGGTTGCCTGCAGTAACCAGGATTGGGCTTCGGCGAGTGCCGTGGTCTTGATGTCGGCATAGTCGGTGCGGTTCAGGTTATAGGCGACCACCGCGGTCCCCTGGATGCGGCCACCGATCACATCCAGCGGCGAGTGCATGCCGGCAATGATGCGGTTTTCACCGAGCTCCAGTGCGCGGGTTAGCATCTCCTGATAACGCTGCGGTACCAGATAGGCCATCGCCAGCGCGTCGCGCAGGGCTTCCGCCGAGTGGCCGCTGATAAAGCCGCCATCGGTGGCCGGGGTGCTACTTTTGGCCGGAACCAGGGTCGGCAGGACTTGAACACTGCTGCTCCAGCGCCATGGTCGGGCATACTTGAAGAAGCGCTTGGCCGGTTCGGTGGAGCCATCGCTGCTCATGTCATTGATAAAATCGACCGCCAGACCGAGATCATTGTTACTGCTGCTGCCGACACCGCGGTTGTTACCGCCATCGCTGTACAGCACAGTGGTGGCATCGGCCGGCACGCTCGTGATGGTGGTGGTCTGCTGGCTGCCGGTGTGCCAGGCGTCGGTGAGCGGGCCCATGCCATCGGAGATGCTGTAGTTCTTGCCGCGCCGGTCATCCAGATAGGCGGCGACCGCCTGGTCGGCGGTGCGTTGGCTGGTGGCTTGAATCACATAGTTGATATTGGCCTGATGTACAGTGCTGTTAAGCACGGTGCCATCGGTGGCGCTACCCGGGATGCCGTCCCAGTCCGAGGCCACCACCGCCGGGCAGCTACCATCCGCGGCAGCCGTGGTACCGGCATCGACAAACAGGCTGCGTGGCTGCCAGATTTTCAGGAATTCGCTGACCACACGCACCCCGGCGTTGGTGTCGACGGTGGCGAAGCAGGCTTTACCGCGCTGGTTGCTGGCGCCGGCATCAATATAGGCGGTGACCGCACTGTTGGCATCGGCGGTGGCTTCATAGCCGAGCCCGGTCGGGGCAGCCGGTGGGTCAAAGCGGGTGTTGTTATCCGAGTTGCAAGCAGTCAGACCGAGCGCGGACAGCAACAGGCTGGCGGTCAGCGTCAAGCGCAGCGGGGCTGCAGATGGGTGGCTGGGCATGGAGGCGTTATCCTTGTTGTCATCGGGTAATGGCCGTTCTGGCCGCGGGGGGAGGCGGGCACGATCCGGTGCCGGCACCTCCTATCGCCGGATAGTCTGGGCAGCAGATGTGGCACTTCGGTGACAAATTCAGGGCTGAATGATGACAGTTTGATGATCAAGTGTTGGACGAGTCCGGGCGCGAGCTGTGGCAAGCGGGCACTGGTATCTCTTTGATGCGGCAGGAGAAGTCAGGCAGCCGGCGGCACCGGCTGCCTGAGAGATCAGGCGCTGCGCACCTGTGACAAGGCGGGGCCTTGGTAGACGCAGCGGCCGTGCACATAGGTGGCGGCAACATTGCGATCATCGCCCTGCATCATCAGCGCGAACAGACGTTCGTCCAGGGTGCGCGCCTGCGACTGGCGCAGTTGCTGCAGCGGGGTGGCCGCCCAGTCGAGCACCACCAGGTCGGCATCATAACCGGCAGCCAGCTTGCCCAGCCGGTGGTCGAGGCGCAGCGCACTGGCGCCACCCAGGGTGGCTTGATAGAAGCCTTCACGGGCCGAGAGGCGCGCGCCTTGCAGCTGTTGCACCTTGTAGCCTTCGTTGAGGGTCTGCAGCATTGAGAAGCTGGTGCCGGCGCCGACATCGGTGCCGAGGCCGACGCCGATCCCCGCCGCCTTGAGCGGGTGCAGGCGGAATAGGCCGCTACCGAGAAACAGGTTGGAGGTCGGACAGAAACCGACGGCCGACCCGGTGCGGACCAGCGTCTGCTGCTCGTCGTCCTGTAGGTGAATGGCGTGGGCAAACAGCGAGCGCGGGCCGGTCAGGCCATAGTGGTCGTAGACATCCAGATAACTGGCGCGCTCCGGATAGAGTTCGCGCACCCAGGCGATCTCACTGTGGTTCTCGCTAAGGTGGGTCTGCAGATAGAGATCCGGGTACTCGCGCAGCAACTGGCCGGCGGCGGCGAGCTGTGCCGGGGTCGAGGTTGGCGCAAAGCGCGGGGTGACCGCATACAACAGGCGGCCATGCTGGTGCCAGCGCTCGATCAGCGCCCGGCTTTCACTGAGACCCTGCTCAGGGGTATCCAGCAGGTCCTCCGGCGCATGGCGATCCATCATCACCTTGCCGGCAATCAGGCACATCTGCCGCGCTGCGGCTTCGCTAAACAGCGCCTCGACCGACTGCGGATGCACGGTGGCAAACACCATGGCGGTGGTGGTGCCGTTACGCAGCAGCTCGTCGACAAAGAAGCTGGCGCGCAGGCGGGCATATTCGGCGTTGGCAAAGCGGCGCTCCACCGGGAAGGTGTATTGGTTCAGCCACTCCAGCAGCTGCTCGCCATAGGCAGCAATCATCTCGGTCTGCGGGAAGTGGATATGGGTATCGATAAAGCCGGGCAGGATCAGCTGGCCGCGCAGGTCAGTCAACGCGAGCGCACGCAGGTCTTGCGTGGATAACTCGTGCCAGGCATGGGTGGCGATAATCTTGCCGTTCTCGATGACCAGCACGCCATCGTCCAGATAACGGGTGGCGTTCGGGTCGCGGGTCGGATCCGCATCAAACCAGAGCAAACTGGCGCGCAGGGCGTGGCGGGTAGGGGTAGCCGTAGGCATGGTGGGCGTCCTCAATCAGCGTTAAACCATTAAACGGCTGATTTTTAACGGGCACATCCTGTGTCCGTCGTCCGGGCCGTAGCCCGTGGCCTGCCGTGTGCTCCTCCGCGCAACGGGCAGGTGACCGAAAACCAGTAAAAGCCTGATTACTGTGACCGCCATCACTGGTGCTGTCAATGCAAAAAATCTTTAAAAAACAGATGGATGAATACGTTTGCGCGCTAAATTACAGGTACAGCAAGGCGGCTGTATTGTCTGTAAAAACAGCCTGATTCGGTGGGGCGCGGCGGCAGCACAGTCCAGCCTCGACACGCCGTAAACCCCTCCCTGGGGGCTCGCAGGCGGCATCCTTGACGCCTACGGTCGAGGCCGGACTATCCTGCCACCGCTGGATGGTGCGCTGCGGTGTCGGCAGGGCGCTGGCGAAGGGTTACCACTTCACCATCACATGGCGGGCACAGGTGTACTCTTCCAGCCCGTACATCGACATGTCCTTACCGTAGCCGGACTGCTTCATCCCGCCGTGCGGCATCTCCGAGGTGAGCATGAAGTGGGTGTTGATCCAGGTGCAGCCATACTGCAGGGCGGCGGCGGCCGACATCGCCTGACCGACATCCTTGGTCCATACCGAAGAGGCGAGGCCATATTCGGAGTCATTGGCAAAGGCGACGCCCTGCGCCAGATCGTCAATCGGCGTGACCGAGACCACCGGGCCGAACACTTCGCGCTGCACGATCTCGTCCTGCTGGCGGGCACCGGCCACCAGCGTCGGCTGGTAGAAGAAGCCCGGGCCATCGCCGAGTGCGCCGCCGGTGACGATCTCCATATGTTTCTGCTCGCGCACGCGGTCAATAAAACCGGCAACGCGGTCGCGGTGCGCGGCATAGATCAACGGGCCGAGTTCGGTGGTCGGGTCATCCTGCAGCCCCATCTTCAGCGTGCTCACCGCACTGCCCAGATCGGCGACCAGCTGGTCGTAGATCCCCTTCTGCGCATAGATGCGGCAGGCGGCGGTACAGTCCTGGCCGGCGTTGTAGTAACCAAAGGTGCGGATGCCCTCGACCACGGCTTTCAGATCAGCATCGTCAAGCACGATCACCGGCGCCTTGCCGCCCAACTCCATATGGGTGCGCTTAAGGGTCTGCGCCGAGGTTTCGACCAGCTTTTGCCCGGTGGCAATCGAGCCGGTCAACGACACCATGCGTACACGTGGGTGGCTGACCAGCGGGCTGCCGACCGCGGCACCGCGACCATGCACCACGTTGACCACCCCGGCCGGTAGTACCTCGGCCAGCACCTTGCCCAGCGCCAAGGTGGTCAGCGGGGTGACCTCGGAGGGCTTGATGACCACGGTATTGCCGGCAGCGAGCGCCGGGCCCAGCTTCCAGGCCGCCATCATCAGCGGATAGTTCCACGGTGCAATCGAGGCGACCACGCCGATCGGGTCACGGCGGATCATCGAGGTGTGGCCAGGCAGATACTCCCCCGCGGCGGAGCCGGCCAGGCAGCGGCTGGCGCCGGCAAAGAAGCGGAAGGTATCGGCGATGGCCGGAATTTCGTCATTCAGCACCGCCTGGAATGGCTTGCCACAGTTGAGCGACTCAAGCCGGGCAAACAGCTCGGCCTGGTGTTCGATGGCATCGGCGATGGCCAGCAGACGGGCAGCGCGTTCGCGCGGCGGGGTGGCGGCCCAGCCCGGGAAGGCGGCATCGGCGGCAGCGACGGCGGCCAGCACCTGTTCCGGGCTGGCTTCGGCAATCTGGGTCAGCACGGCGCCGGTGGACGGGTTAAACACCTCGAGCGCGGCGCCTTGGCCGGCGACCAGCTGGCCGTTGATCAGAAGTTGGTTCTGCATACGTATTCGCTCCATCGTATCGGTATCAGGTTGCTGTGATATAAGCCGGCTATTTTCCGCTGCCGGCGACGCTATCGGTGTCCCGGGTCAGGTACCAGGCGCCCAGGATCGGTAAAACCGTGACCAGCATGACGGCCAGCGCCACCACATTGGTGATCGGCACGTCACGTGGCCGGGTGAGCTGGCCGAGCAGCCAGATCGGCAGTGTCTTTTCGTGCCCGGCGGTAAAGGTGGTGACAATGATTTCGTCAAATGACAGGGCGAACGACAACAGACCGCCGGCCAGCAGCGCGGTGGCCAGATTGGGCAGCACCACATAGCGGAAGGTCTGCCAGCCGTCGGCGCCGAGATCCATCGACGCTTCAATCAGGCTTTGGCTGGTGCGGCGAAAGCGCGCCAGCACATTGTTAAACACGATCACCACGCAGAAGGTGGCGTGGCTGACAATCAGGGTCAGCATGCCGGGATGGATGCCGAGGCGCTGGAAGCTGGCCAGCAGCGCCAGCCCGGTGATGATGCCGGGCAGGGCAATCGGCAGCATCAGCAGCATGGAGAAGGCCTCCTTGCCGAAGAACTGGTGCCGCCACAGCGCCAGCGCCGCCAGGGTGCCGAGCAGCATCGCCAGCAGGGTGGCGGCGGCAGCCACTTTCAGTGACAGCCAGACGGCTTCCATGACATCCGGCCGGGCGAAGGCCTTGCCGAACCACTGCAGGGTGAATCCCTGCAACGGGAAGCTGAAGGCGGCACTTTCGGTGTTGAAGGCATACAGGGCGATCACCACCAGCGGCAGGTGCAGCAGGCCGAGCCCGCACCAGGCGAGGATCTTGAGCAGCGGTGAGGCATGGCGATCAGAGTGCATCGAAGGCCCCCAGACGTTTGGCAAACCACAGATAGACGGTGATCAGCAGCAGCGGCACCACGGTGAACGCGGCGGCCAGCGGCATGTTGCCGATCGCTCCTTGCTGGGTGTAGACCATGGTACCGATAAACAGCCCCGACGGCCCGACCAGGGTCGGAATGATGTAGTCACCCAGCGTCAGACAGAAGGTGAAGATCGAGCCGGCCATCACCCCGGGCAGCGCCAACGGCAGCAGCACCGTGGTCAGCACCTGGCGCGGCCGGGCACCGAGATCGCTGGCCGCTTGTAGCAGGGTCGGCGGAATGCGCTCCAGCGCCGCCTGGACCGGCAGGATCATGAATGGTAGCCAGATGTAGCTGAACACCAGAAAACGGCCGAAGTGCGAGGTGGCCAGCGTGTTGCCGCCAATCGGTGTGGCCAGCAGCAGGTCGAGCAGCGGCTGCAGCCCCAGGCCATGCAGAACCCAGATCAGCAATCCGTCCTTGGACAGGATGGCGGTCCAGGCGTAAGCCTTGACGATATAGCTGGCCCACATCGGCAGCATGACGCCGATATAGAACAGCGCCTTGATGCGTGGCGGGGCATACAGCGCCATATACAGCGCAATCGGGAACGCCATCAGCGCATCGGCGACACTGACCGCCAGCGCCATGCTGACGGTGCGCAGCACGATGTCGACATTGCCGGCATTGAACAGCTGACGGAAGTTATCCAGTGTCCAGTCCGGGGTCACCGTCATGGTGAAGTCGTCAAAGGTGTTGAAGCTCTGCGCCAGCAGGGTGAACAGCGAGCCGAGATAGAGGCCGCCGAACCACAGCAGAGGCAGGGCCAACCAGGCGAGCAGCAGGGCGCGCGGGTGCAGGAACAACCAGCGCGCCAGCCGCTGGCGGCGGCTGGTCAGTGGTGCCGCGGCCGGTATCGCCGGGGCCGGATCGAGCGCAGCCGGGATGGTCATCAGGCACCTCCCGTGGCCGCCGGGTCGGTCAGCGGGACCATGGCGCTGCGGGACCAGCCGCAAGGCAGGCGGGTGCCGAGCTCCGGCAACTCCCACTCCTCGCCATCGCGGTGTGGCACATGCACTGCCAGCTGCTGGCCGTGGCCGAGATCCAGCTCCAGCCGGCTGTAGGCGCCATGGTAGTGCACCTGGCGGACCTTACCCTCGACCTGGATCTCCGGGTGGCCCCAGGTCGGTACCAGGTTGACATGTTCGGGGCGCAGCGCGAACGGCGCCGGGCTGCCGGTCAGCCGGGTGGCGACCTCACCCTCGATGACGTTGGAGGAGCCGACGAAGCGGGCAACAAACGGGGTGGTCGGGCGAGCATACAGGGTGCGCGGGGTATCCAGCTGCTCGATGCGGCCGCGGTTGAACACGGCGACGCGGTCCGACATCGACAGCGCCTCGCCCTGATCGTGGGTGACATAGACAAAGGTGATACCCAAGTGGCGATGCAGGCGCTTGAGTTCGGACTGCATCTGCTCACGCAGTTTCAGATCCAGCGCGCCGAGCGGTTCGTCGAGCAACAGCACTTTGGGGCGGTTGACCAGCGCGCGGGCCAACGCCACACGCTGGCGCTGGCCGCCGGAGAGTTCGGAGGGGCGGCGCTGGCCATAGCCGCCGAGGGCAACCAGCTCAAGCGCCTCATCGGCGCGCGCCATGCGGTCGCCGCGGCCGACCCCTTTGATCTTCAAGCCATAGGCGATGTTCTCCCACACCCGCAGGTGCGGGAACAGCGCATAGTCCTGGAACACGGTGTTCACATCGCGCTGGTAGGGCGGCAGACCGCCGGCATCAATACCGCCGAGACGAACCACGCCCAGATCCGGTTGCTCGAAGCCGGCCATCAGCCGCAGGCAGGTGGTTTTGCCTGACCCTGACGGGCCAAGCATAGAGAAGAACTCGCCCTGCTCGATCCGCAGGCTGACCTGATCGACCGCGCGTACCGCACCGTAGACCCGGCTGACTGCATCAAACTCGACTGCCCACGACATTACCTACCCCCTGACTAAATCGGTGATCCGGATGGTCCGACATCGACCAGATGTGGCACGCAGACACGCTGTGCACCCATCCCTGGGCGCTCCTTCATGCCACGCTTGGCGCCATCCTTGGCGCGAAGGGTCTGCTGAGCCCCATCCGGTCTCTTGTCCCGGTTCTCTACGCTGCGGAACACAGATTTAGTGTCCGCCCATGATGGCGATATAGTCCTGTACCCAGCGGCTATACGGCACACAGGTTCCTTGGCTGCACTTGGCTTGCGGGGTCTTCCAGAACGCGATCTTGTCGAAGTTGTCGAAGCCGTTGGTCTCGCAGCCCTTGTCGCCGAGCAGGGTCGAGGCCTTGCAGGCGGCGGGGACAGCGGGGACCGAGCCGAACCAGGCGGCGACATCCCCCTGTACCTTGGCCTCCAGCGACCAGTTCAGCCACTTGTAGGCACAGACCGGATGGGCGGCCTCGGCATGCAGCATGGTGGTATCGGCCCAGCCGGTGGCCCCTTCCTGCGGGATGGTCGAGCCAATCGGCTGCTTCTCGCCTTGCAGTGCATTGACCTGGAACGGCCAGGCGCCGGAGGCGGCGACCCCTTCGTTCTTGAAGTCGCTCATCTGCACGTTGTAGTCATGCCAGTAGCGGTGGATCAGGCTGTGCTGCTTGCGCACCAGCTCGATCACCGCCTGGTACTGGGTCTCGTTGAGTTCGTACGGATCGGTGATGCCGAGTGACGGCTGCTTGTGCTTGAGATAGAGGGCGGCATCGGCCAGATAGATGGCGCCATCATAGGCCTGCACGCGGCCCTGGTTCGGTTTGCCATCCGGCAGGTTCTGCGCTTCGAACACCACGCTCCAGCTGGTCGGCGCGGTCGGGAACACCTTGGTGCTATACATCAGCACGTTCGGCCCCCACTGGTAGGGGGTGCCATAGTGCTGACCGCCGACGGTGTGCCAGGGGGCATCTTTCAGCCGGCTGTCGACCGTTGACCAGTTGGGGATCTTGCTGACATCAATCGGCTGCACCCGCTTGCCGTAGATCAGGCGCAGCGAGGCATCACCGGAGGCGGTGACCAGGTCATAGCCGCCCTTGGCCATCAGCGCCACCATCTCGTCCGAGGTGGCTGCGGTCTTCACCCGTACCTGGCATCCGCTCTCCTTCTCGAAACCGGTGACCCAGTCATAGGCTTTGTCGGATTCGCCACGCTCGATATAGCCTGGCCAGGCAATGATATCGAGTACCCCTTCGCCTTTATCCAGGCTTTGCGGGGCGGCGGCCTGCGCGCTGAGGGCGCTGCCGAGCAGGGAAACGGTGAAGAGGGTGTGAACGACGGGGGAAAAACGCTTGCTGTGGTGCATGGCTGAATCTCCTATGAAAGCCGGTTGACCGGCGGTGACCTGTCCTGGTCGGTCAATGCAATATGATCACCATTCAAAGGCTGTGCCATGTGCGGCCAGTCCTGTTGCCAAGGTGTCAAATGGCCGTGCACTGGCATGGGGCGCCAGCACTAGCTGCACAAAAATGAGGCAAATGTCGTGTCGATGGGGATCAAGTTGGCGCAATGTTGTTAACATTTCGACAACATATTCAGGATAGAACAGCGCGGGCGGGAAGGAAAAAAAATGCCAGTCAGCGGCCTGACTGGCATAGGGTCAACAGCGGGAGCGGGGGGAAATTACTTCCACGCCTTCCAGGTGTTGATCAGACCGTTGGTGGAGCTGTCGTGGCTGGCCACGCTGTCAGCGTTGTTCAGCTCCGGCAGAATCTTGTTGGCCAGCTGCTTGCCGAGCTCAACACCCCATTGGTCGAAGGAGAAGATGTTCAGGATGGCGCCCTGGACGAAGATCTTGTGTTCGTACATGGCGATCAGGCTGCCCAGGGTCTTCGGGGTCAGCTGCTTGAACAGGATGGAGTTGGTCGGGCGGTTGCCTTCAAACACCTTGAACGGTACCAGATCCTTGACCTGCTCCAGCGTCTTGCCGGCGGCCAGGAATTCGGCTTCGACCTGCTCCTTGCTCTTGCCGAAGGCGAGGGCTTCGGTCTGGGCAAAGAAGTTGGCCAGCAGCTTCGGATGGTGGTCGCCGATCGGGTTGTGGCTGATGGCCGGGGCCAGGAAGTCACACGGAATCAGCTTGGTACCCTGGTGGATCAGCTGATAGAAGGCGTGCTGGCCGTTGGTGCCCGGCTCACCCCAGATGATCGGGCCGGTCTGGTAGTCGACCGGGTTGCCGTTGCGATCCACACACTTACCGTTGGATTCCATGTTGCCTTGCTGGAAGTAGGCCGGGAAACGGTGCATGTACTGGTCGTACGGCAGGATGGCTTCGGATTCTGCCTGGTAGAAGTTGTTGTACCACAGGCCGATCAGTGCCAGCAGCACTGGCACGTTTTCGCCAAACGACTTGGTGGCGAAGTGCATGTCCATCTCGAACGCACCTTGCAGCAGGGCTTCGAAGTTGTCGAAACCGACCGACAGGGCGATCGGCATGCCGATGGCAGACCAGGAGGAGTAGCGACCGCCGACCCAATCCCAGAATTCAAACATGTTGGCGGTGTCGATACCGAATTCGGCCACTGCCTTGCCATTGGTTGACAGCGCGGCGAAGTGCTTGGCCACATGGGCCTTGTCGCCAGCCTTGGCCAGGAACCAGTCACGGGCGCTCAGCGCGTTGGTCATGGTTTCCTGGGTGGTGAAGGTCTTGGAGGCCACCAGGAACAGGGTGGTTTCCGGATCAACCTGCTTCAGGGTTTCGGCGATATGGGTGCCGTCGACGTTGGAAACGAAGTGCATTTCCAGGTGGTTCTTATACGGACGCAGCGCTTCGGTGATCATCACCGGGCCCAGATCGGAGCCACCGATACCGATATTGACCACGTGCTGGATCGGCTTGCCGGTGTAACCCTTCCATTCGCCGGAGATGATCTTGGCGGAGAACGCCTTCATCTTTTCCAGCACCGCCTTCACTTCCGGCATCACATCCTTGCCATCTACTTCGATCGGACGATCGGAGCGGTTACGCAGGGCGACGTGCAGCACGGCACGGCCTTCGGTCTGGTTGATCTTTTCACCATTGAACATGGCATCGATAGCCGACTGCAGGTCGGTCTCTTTGGCCAGATCGATCAGCAGCGACAGGGTCTCGGCGGTGATCAGGTTCTTCGAGTAGTCGACCAGCATGTCGCCACCGAAGGTGGTGGAGAAGGTGTCGAAACGGGTGGCATCTGCAGCAAACAGATCCTTGAGCTGGCGATCCTTGTTGGCGGCGAAATGGGCTTCCAGCGCCTTCCAGGCCTTGGTCTGGGTCGGATTGATGTTTTTCATCGGTTGGCTTTCCTAAGAGTCGAGGGTTGAAACCTGTACGTCCAGTGCACCTGACCGGTGGGCACCTGTTCACAGCGCGACCGGCCAAAAAACGGCGTTAGTTTACACTTTTTTGTGCCGAGTATGCTGCACTCGCGCGCCTTGATGCATTGCGCTAGCGCATGAAGCGGTTGCTGCCCGACACAACGCCCTTGCCGGCACGGATCGTCCGGGTGTAGGGTAAGGCCTATGAACAGCATCCTGCCTTGTCACCCCAACCTAGCGTGGTGGCGCCTCCACTGAGGCGGCCAGGCGTGTTCATAGCCTTTTTTCATGCCGCCGGTTCGGGCGGCATGTGTTTTTCTGATGGCTCCGAACTGGCGTAACCCCAACCAGGAGCGTGTCATGTCTTACACCATTCTTACCGGTGATCGTCCTACCGGCCCGTTACATCTGGGCCACTATGTTGGTTCATTGCGCCAGCGCGTCGCCTTGCAACACGACCATCAGCAGACCGTGCTGGTGGCCGATCTGCAGGGATTGACCGATAACGGCCACAACCCGGGCAAAATTAGCGACAACATTCTTAATGTGGTGGCTGACTACCTGGCGGTCGGGATTGATCCGGCGAAAACGACCCTCTGCCTGCAGTCCGCGCTGCCGGCCCTCGCCGAATTGACCATGTATTACCTCAATCTGGTCACCGTTTCACGGCTGGAGCGTAACCCGACGGTGAAGAGCGAAATTGAGCAAAAGGGCTTCGCGCGCTCGTTGCCAGCCGGCTTTCTCACCTATCCGGTCAGTCAGGCGGCGGATATCACCGCCTTTGCGGCGACCCATGTGCCGGTTGGCGATGATCAGTTACCGATGATCGAGCAGACCAACGAGATTGTGCGCCGTTTTAACCAGATTGTTGGCCAGCCGGTGCTCACCGAATGTCAGGCACTGCTCGGCAAGGTCAGCCGACTGCCGGGTATTGATGGCAAGGCGAAGATGTCCAAGTCACTGGGCAATACCATCACCCTCGGTGCCAGCGCGCAGGCGATTGAGGCTGCGGTGATGCAGATGTATACCGACCCGAACCATCTACGGGTCAGCGATCCGGGGCAGGTGGAGGGCAATGTGGTGTTCAGCTATCTGGACGCGTTTGCCCACGATGCCGCCCACGTTGACGCCCTCAAGCTGCACTATCGTGAAGGGGGACTGGGCGATGTGGCGATCAAGCGCCTGCTCAATGATGAGCTGCAAACCCTGCTGGCGCCGATCCGCGCGCGTCGGGAACAGTATCTGGCCGACAAGGGGGAGCTGGTGCGGGTGCTGCAGCAGGGGACCGAGCGGGCGCGTGCGGTGACCGGCGGCGTGCTGGAACAAGTGCGCCAGGCGCTGGGCCTGGCGCTGTTTGTCTAGCGCAGCGTGCCGGTGGGCTGGCCGTGAGGTGACGGTCAGCCACCGATCAGTGCGGCATAGCCATGGCCCTGTTCACGCAGGTGCAGTACCTCGTCGCGACAGGTCTCCCAGCTTAACCCGAGCAGGTCGCAGACCTTGGTTGGCCAATCTTCCGGCGGGGTCTCCGGCAGGGCTTCGGGCAAGGTGGTCATGGCGATGGCGACATGGATCAGCCCGGCTTCGACCGGGAAGGGGTTGGCCTTGAGCGGGGCATAGTGGTGCTGGATAGCCTGGCAGAAGTGTTCGGGGAAGTTCCACTGCCGTGCCAGCTGGGCACCGACCTCGGCATAGGTGAAGCCGACGGTGATCTGCTCGGCGGCAGCACGCCCCTTGTGCGGCTCCAGATCGCTGATGCGCAGCACCATCGGCTCCGGCAACCCCATATGCATGATCAGGCGCCCGAGATCGTGCAACAAGGCGCAGGTAAAAACCTCTTCCCCTTTTTGGCCCAGCTGTTGCGACAGGCGGCGGGTCAGTTCGGCGACATCAAACACCTGTGCCCAGAAGTGACGCAGGTCAATGCCGGGCACGGCATGTAACGAACCGGTCAGGCTACAGGCCAGCACCATATTGCGCACCGTGTCGGTGCCAAGGCGCACCGCGGCCTCCTTGACGGTGGAGATCTGCCGGCTGCAGCCGAAGCGGGCCGAGTTGGCCAGTCGCAGCAGCTTGGCGGAGATCACCGGATCGCGGGCCACCTTGTCGGCAATCCGCAGTAAGTCGGGGTCGGGCTGGTTAAAGGTCTGGATCAGCTCGCGTACCACTTCCGGTATCGTGGGCAAGTTTTGCGGTTTGGACAGCAAATCGGCAATTGAAGGCATAAGACGCTCCCGGTCAACGGTTGGCAGGTGGCACGCAAGCGGCCAACAGAACAAGTATGGGAGCTTTTTGCCAAATTGGCGGATGTGAGTAAGAAAAAGAGACGGGCCCCGCAGGACCCGTCGTGTCAGCACTGAAATAACAGAAAAAATTAGACCTTGAGCTTCTGGTGATAGGTCTTCTTGGTGTCATTCATCGCCTTGATCGCCGCCTTGGCTTCGTCCAGCTTGCCGGCATCGATCAGCGCTTCGGCATCGGCCACCTGCTTGAGCAGGATATCAATGCCTTCGACATAGGCCTTGCGCTCCGGACCATCGGCAGCCTGCGACTTGTAGTCTGGCGGTACCTGACCACGGGCATCGGTGGCGGCCTTTTTCAGCGCTTCGAGGGCGGTTTTCATCCCGGCGGCATCACTGGCCCCGGCGGCGGCGCGCAGGCTCTTGCCCATCACCTTCATATCATTGGCGACCGGGTTGTCTGCCAACACCGGGGCGGTCAGGCTGGCGCCGACCAACAGAGAACAGCACAGCATGGCAATCTTATTCATCAACACCTACTCCATGTGGGGGAACAGAGAAAACAGCACAGTTCGAGTCTAGAGGGGCCAAATTAACGCTGCCTTAACAGTTGGCCACCCTCACACCATAGCGTCAGGCCGGTGAACTTGCCAGCTCCCAGAAGGCGCGGATCGGCGGTTCGTCCAGTCGACGGCGTTGCACACACAGGCCGACATCGAATGGTTTGAGCGCCGGTTGCACGGTCAGCTGGCGTACCTTGTCGCCAAGCGGGCTGTGGTCGATCACGGCGGCGGGGACCACACCCACGCCGCAGCCGAGCGCCACCATGCTGACGATCGCCTCGTTACCGGCCACTTCGGCATACAGGTTGGGGCTGATCCCCTTGTTGCGGAACCACTGATCGCAGCGTTTGCGTGCCAACCCCTGCTCGGAGAGGATCACCGGCAGATGCTCCCAATCCGGCTGGTCATCGCGCAGCCAGCGGTTAATCGGGCTCGGGGCGCGCGGGGCAATAAATACCAACGGCACCACGCGCAGCGAGATAAAGTGCAATTTGCCGGGCAGGGCATCGGGGCGGGCGGCAATCGCCATCTCCGCCTCGTCCGCTAAGACCCGATCCACCGCCAGTGCCGGGTCGCCCGTCTCGAGGCGGATTTCCAGCTGCGGATAGCGGGCGCGAAAGCGCCCCAGAATATCCGGTAACAGGAAGTAGCTGGCGGTCACCGAGCAGAACACGCGCAGGCGGCCCTGCAGCGGCTCGTCACTATGCCGCAGTTCATGCCGTAGTTTTTGCCAGTCGTCGACCAGGTGGGCGCCAAAGTCGCGCAGGCGCAGCCCGGCGGGGGTCAGGGCGACACTGCGGTTATCGCGCTCGAACAGCGGGCAGCCGATCTCCTGCTCCAGCCGCTGGATGGCGCGGCTTAAGGTCGACGGGCTGACCGCCATCGCGTCGGCGGTGCGGGCAAAGTGCAGGCTGTCGGCCAAATGCAGAAATAGCTCCAGATTGCGCAAATCCATGCCGGGCTCCTTATGTCTCGGACGGCGGGTCACCGACCGATTCATGTTCCTTAAACTGCAACATTCTGTTCCGAATATATCATTTCAGGCAACAACCTGCCTGCGCTATAGTTCATCGGTCACTGTCCCGACCCCTTGCAACATGGGTGGGGCAAGAAAAGGATTCTCTCTTTGCTTACGGAGCGCCACATGTCCAACTATTTCAACACCCTGAACCTGCGTCAGCAGCTCGCCCAGCTCGGCAAGTGCCGTTTTATGGCCCGTGACGAATTCGCCACCGGCTGCGATTTCCTCAAAGGCAAGAAAGTGGTTATCGTCGGTTGCGGCGCCCAGGGGTTGAACCAGGGCCTGAACATGCGCGACTCCGGTCTGGATGTCTCCTACGCCCTGCGTGCCGAAGCCATCGCCGAACGCCGCAAGTCCTGGCAGCAGGCCACCGCTAACGGCTTCAAGGTCGATACCTATGAAGCGCTGATCCCGGGTGCGGATCTGGTGGTCAACCTGACCCCGGACAAGCAGCACACCAGCGTGGTCAAGGCGGTAGTCCCGTTGATGAAAGAAGGCGCAGCACTGGGCTACTCCCACGGTTTCAATATCGTCGAAGAGGGTACCCAGGTGCGTAAGGATCTGACCGTGGTCATGGTGGCCCCGAAGTGTCCGGGCACCGAAGTGCGCGAAGAGTACAAGCGTGGCTTCGGCGTACCGACCCTGATCGCCGTCCATCCGGAAAACGATCCGCGCGGTGAAGGCATGGCCATCGCCAAGGCGTGGGCCGCAGCGACCGGTGGTCACCGTGCCGGGGTGCTGGAATCCTCCTTCGTCGCCGAAGTGAAGTCTGACCTGATGGGCGAACAGACCATCCTGTGCGGCATGCTGCAGGCCGGCTCTATCCTGTGCTTTGACAAGATGGTCGCTGGTGGCGTCGATGCTGGTTATGCCGGCAAGCTGATCCAGTTCGGTTGGGAAACCATCACCGAAGCGCTGAAGCAGGGTGGCATCACCACCATGATGGATCGCCTGACCAACCCGGCCAAGCTGAAGGCGTTCGAGCTGGCTGAAGAGATGAAGGGGCTGATGCGTCCGCTGTTCCAGAAGCATATGGACGATATCATCGGCGGTGCCTTCTCCAGCGGCATGATGGCCGACTGGGCGGCGGACGACGTCAAGCTGCTGACCTGGCGTGAAGAGACCGGCAAGTCGGCGTTTGAAAACGCCCCGGTGTTCAACGGCACCATCAGCGAACAGGAATACTTCGATCACGGCATCCTGATGGTCGCCATGGTCAAGGCCGGCGTGGAACTGGCGTTCGAGACCATGGTCTCCTCCGGTATCATCGCCGAGTCCGCTTACTACGAATCGCTGCACGAACTGCCGCTGATTGCCAACACCATCGCCCGTAAGCGCCTGTACGAAATGAACGTGGTCATCTCCGACACCGCTGAATACGGTAACTACCTGTTCGCCAACGCCGCGGTACCGTTGCTGCGCGAACACGTGATGCCGAAGGTGGGTCTGGATGTGATCGGCAAGGGTCTGGCCGACAGCTCCAATGCCGTCGACAACCTGGTGCTGGTTCAGGTCAACGATGCCATCCGCAACCACCCGATCGAGCAGGTCGGCAAGGTACTGCGTGGCTACATGAAGGATATGAAGCGTATCGCCGTTGGCGGTTAAGTTTCGCCCGTTCTTCCCGGTCAGGCCCGCAAGGGCCTGACATTTCTCTGCCCCACAAGGGTTGTTGACCGCCTTATCCAGGCGGTTTTTTTATGCCCGCTTGCTAGCGGGCTCCAGTTTAGTTACAGAACAGGTGGGTGGTCTTGCGGTATTCGCTCGGGCTGATGCCCACGCGCTTGCGGAACACGCGCGAGAAGTAGAGCTGGTCGTCATAGCCGACCTGCTGGCCGACCACGGCAATCGGCATCGGTGTGGTTTGCAGCAGCAGCTTGGCGCGCATGATGCGTTGATCCTCGCGCCAGCGCACAATACTGACCCCGACCTGGCTGCGGAACAGGTGCGACAAGCGTGACGGCGACAGGAACACCTGCTCGGCCAGCTCCTCGATGGTGATTTCGGTGGCCAGCGATTCGCTCAGGATCTGGCAGGCTTGCAGGATGCGCGGGTCCATCGGCGCTTGATCGGCCTGCGCGGTCTGCTCGTAGCTGCGGATCAGCAGGCGTTCGAGCAGGTTCATCGCCAGCTGCTCGGACATCGGCCGGATCTCCTTGTGCCGGTTTTCGATCTCGGCAAACAGCTGGTCGAACTCCTCCAGCGCGGCGTCATCCGGTAGGCGCAGACGGCCGATATGGTCCATGCAGTCTGGCCACTTCAGCCAATCAGCCCAGAAGGCGCGCGGACGGAAGTAGACCCAGCGGTGATACCAGCAGTCGCTGTCATCGGCGCGGCGATAGTGGTGGATGACGTTGGGCGGGAACAGCAGTAGATCCCCCGGGCCGACGGTAAATTCCTGCTGGCCGGTGTAGATGGTGCCTTGGCCGCGCGTGGTCAGGTTGATGATAAAGCCCTTCATCCCCAGCGGGCGGTCAATCGTAAAGTCCAGCACACTGCCCCGTTCGATGGGGGTCAGGCCGGAGACCAGAAACACGTCAAATGCATAGCCAGGCAACAAGGGATTGGACTGGACGCATTCTTCCTTGGGCATGATGGACATGGTGCTTGCTCGCTGAAACCAGGAGATCACAGACATGGCAATAATAGGCTATCCAGGCGGGGCTGCCCCCAGCACCACGCGATGACGACATGACCGAGTTCACATTTTGCACAGCGGTGAGCAGGATTTTTCTGCTACGAGCCGCCTTCAGGGCAGCAAAATGTGGGGCACAAAAACGATTTCAGACGCAGGAAGGGCCGGCGTGACCCGACCCTTCCCCAAGCCAGTGGCCGATTAGACCTTGGCTTTGCGTACCTGCTTGTAGCGGTCGAACAGCACGGCGGCGAGCAGGATCAGACCACGCACCACGTACTGGGCGAACGGCGAGATGTTGAGCAGGTTCATCGCGTTTTCCATGATGCCCAGAATCAGCACCCCGGCGATGACGTAGGAGATCTTGCCGATCCCGCCCTTCATCGATACCCCACCGAGCACGCAGGAGGCGATAACAATCAGCTCGAAGCCGATCGAGGTCATCGGCTGACCGGAGGTCATGCGCGAGGCGAGGATGATGCCGGCCAGCGCGGCGATCAGGCTGGTCATGGTGAAGATGATGACCTTGGTGCGCACCACGTTAACCCCGGCCAGACGGGCGGCCTCTTCGTTACCGCCGATGCTCAGGGTGTTACGGCCGAAAGTGGTCTTGTTCAGCAGCAGGCCGAACAGGACGAAGCAGACGATGGTGATCCATACCGGGGTCGGGATGCCGAACAGGGCGGAGTTACCGATGTCGAAGAACGACTCTTCGGAGATACCGACCGCCTTACCGTCAGAGATGATATAGCCCATCCCGCGTGCCATCTGCATGGTGGCCAGCGTGGTGATCAGCGCGTTGATCTTGAAACGGGCGACCACGAAGCCGTTGATCAGGCCGAACAGCAGGCCGACGCCCAGACCGGCGAAGATGCCCATGGTGATGCTTTCGGTGGCGTTGATCGCTACCGCACAAGTGACCCCGGAGCAGGCGACAATCGAGCCGACCGACATGTCGAACTCCCCGGCGGCCAGACAGAACAGCATGCCGCAGGCGACCATGCCGGTCATGGATACCGCCAAGCCCAGCCCTTTCATATTGATCAGGCTGCTGAAGTTAGGGATGAACAGACAGGCCAGCGCGAACAGGATGACGAAAATCACCATCATGCCGTACTGATCCCAGATACGCGCGACGAGACGCATCGACGGGTTACCGGCGCTGGCGTTGTCACTGGCGGCGGTGTGGGTGGTTGTTACCATGGTGCACTCCTTGGAAATTTTGATCCGGAATTCAGTTACGGGCCGGCATGGCCAGGTTCAGGGTATTCACTTCATTGGCCTCGCCATGGCGCAACTCGCCGGAGACACGGCCTTCACGCATCACCATGACGCGGTCAGAGATGCCGAGCACTTCGGGCAGTTCGCTGGAGACCACCACCACGGCGATGCCGGAGCGCGCCAGGTCGTAAATCACGTTATAGATTTCATTCTTGGCACCGACGTCGATGCCGCGGGTCGGTTCGTCGAGCAGGATCACCTTCATGTCTTCTGACAGCCAGCGGCCGAGAATCGCCTTCTGCTGGTTACCGCCAGAGAGGTTGGCGATGGCCTGATGGGGGGACGGCGTCTTGACGCGCATATCGCGGATACGCAGTCGGGCGTTCTCGTCTTCCCACGCCTGATTGATGATGAAACCGAAGCGCGCCTTGTGGCGGCGGGCGCTGATGTTGATATTTTCCTGTACCGAATGGATCGGGATGATGCCCAGTGCCTTGCGGTCTTCGGTACACAACATGATGCCGCTGTGGATGGCGTCGATCGGGTTGCGGATCGGGATCTCCTTGCCGAACACCGAGACGGTACCGGCGGTGGCGCGTTCGGCGCCGAAGATCAGCTTCATCAACTCGCTACGCCCGGCACCGACCAGACCGAAGATGCCAAGGATTTCACCACGGTGTACCTCGAAGGAGACCGGCTCGCGCAGGCCGGGCCCCATCAGGCCATTGACCTGCAGCCCCATGGCGCCGTGTGGACGCGGGGTGTAGCCGTAGACGTCGGTCAGATCGCGGCCGACCAGGGTCTTGACCAGCAGATCGCGGGTGACATCGGCGATCTGGTCAAAGGTGCGGACGAACTGGCCGTCCTTGAACACGGTGATTGCATCGCACAGTTCGAATATCTCGTCCATGCGGTGCGAGACATACAGAATCACCTTGCCTTCATCCCGCAGCTGGCGGATGACGCGGAACAGCTGTTCGATTTCGCGGGCCGAGAGGCTACTGGTGGGTTCGTCAAAGGCAATGATGCGCGCATCGCGGGTCAGCGCCTTGGCGATTTCAATCATCTGCCACTGGCCCAGTGACAGGTATTTAAGCGGGGTTTCCGGGGCGATGTCGCTCATCCCTAACCGTTCGAGCTGGCGACGGGCATCGGTGTATAGACGCTCCTTGTCGATCAGGCCGTGGCGGGTCGGTAACTGACCCAGGTAGATGTTCTCGGCCACGGTCATTTCCGGGACCAGATGCAGCTCCTGATAGATGATCGCGATCCCGCTCTCCAGTGCGTCCCCGGTGCTGTCAAAACTGACTTCGGTACCGCCCAGGCGAATATTGCCGGCCGTAGGTTTCTGGAAGCCGCTGAGGATCTTCAGCAGAGTGGATTTACCGGCACCGTTTTCACCCATGAGCGCATGGACCGTGCCCTCGAGGCAGGAAAACGAGACGTTCTGCAAGGCTTTGACACCGGGAAACTCTTTACTGATGCCGCAGAATTGCAGATAGGGTACAGACTGGTTCATAGCGGGACTCCACCCGGCATGGGGCAGGCCCCATGCCGGTACAGGTTAGCGATTACAAGCCTTTCTTCTTCAACTCGACCTTGAAGTTATCGCGGGTGATCAGCACCACGTCGGTGACTTCGGTGAACTTGGCCGGTTCAACACCGTTGGCGACCCAATCGTGCAGCATCTGGATGCTCTTGTAGCCATGCACGTCCGGGCTCGGCAGCAGGGAACCGAAGAAACCGGTGGCCTTGGACTTGGACAGCTCGTTGACCGCGTCGACACCGTTGATGCCGATACCGATAACGTTTTCAGCCTTGAACCCCTGACCCTCGGTGGCGCGGATACCGCCCAGCACTGTGTTGTCGTTCATGCCGACCACCAGCCAGTTCTTGATTTCCGGATGCTGGACCAGCATGGAGTTGGCAGCGTCCAGCGCGCCCGGGATGTCGTTGCTCTTGGTCGGTACGGTGAAGATCTGGGCGGCCGGGAAGCCGGCAGCCTTCAGCGCGCTCAGCGAGCCTTCAACACGGCGACGCGCGGTGTCCAGCTCGTTGGCGGTGATGGCCAGCACGCCGGAGACCTTGGCGTCCCACTTACGGTGGGTCATCTCCTTGTACAGCTCCTGACCCTGGCGTTCACCGATCTTGGTGGCGGCCATCATCACCAATGGCACGTCCTGCATCGGTACGCCCTTGGCGTTGACGAACTGGTCATCGACGGTGATCACCTTCATGTCCAGGCTCTTGGCGCGGGCCACGATGGCCGGGCCGAGCTTCGGATCCGGGGTGCAGATAACAAAGCCCTTGGCACCGTTGGCGGCCAGGCTGTCAATCGCGTTCAGGGTCTTTTCCCCATCCGGCACGGCAATCTTGATCACATCAAATCCCAGGTCTTTACCTGCTTTATCGGCAAAGGCCCATTCGGTCTGGAACCAAGGTTCTTCCGGCTGTTTTACCAGGTAACCCAATTTAAGTTTATCTTGGGCCAGAGCAGAATTCGCTATACCCAACATGAGTCCAGCAGCAAGCAAACTTTTAACCAGTTTATTCATGGCAACGCTTCCAACTGTGTTATCAGTGAGTGATTTATTTAACCATTTCCATTGGTTGTCGAATGGGACGCTTGGTGGTGTTGCATTCAAGGTCTAGTTAAAACAATCACTTGTAATTGTGCTTTGAGCAGCGTGGTAATTTGTAGTCAGATTTGATTTGAATTGACGAGAGCTGGATCACGCAAGGGAAATACAGCCGATTTGTCTATGTTTATAGCGACTTTTTCATATATGGCATTTCGCCAACTGCGTCACAAATAATTGCTATAGCGTATTTGTCCATATTTTTAGCTAACTATTACTAACCGGCCGTTGCGCCATCTCCTATTGTGTCGGACAAGCGTTTTGACTTTATTCCGAAGAGCAGGAGAACAGCATGCCAGAGCAAATTGTCATCGGTCTGGACTTCGGTAGTGATTCCGTCCGGGCACTCGCCGTACGCTGCCGCGACGGCGCAGAATTGGCCACCCATGTGGTCAACTATCCGCGCTGGGCTGAAGGCCGTTACAGCGACCCGGTACGCAATCGCTTCCGTCACCACCCCCTCGACTACATCGAATCCATGGAGCAGGCCGTGGTGGCCGTGGTCGGTCAACTGACGCCGGCCCAGCGCGCCGGGGTTCGTGGTATCGGGGTGGATACCACCGGCTCGACGCCGGCACCGATCGATGCCCAGGGGCGCGTGCTGGCCCTGCGCCCGGAGTTCGCCGAGAACCCCAACGCCATGTTCGTGCTGTGGAAAGACCACACCGCGATCGAAGAGGCCGAGACCATCACCGCGCTGTGCCATAGCGGCCAGTTTGCCGATTACAGCCGCTACATCGGCGGTATCTACTCCTCGGAATGGTTCTGGGCCAAGATTCTGCATGTGTCGCGCGCCGATGCCGCAGTGCGTGAAGCCGCCTGCAACTGGGTCGAGCTGTGTGACTGGGTACCGGCCCTGCTGACTGGCACGCAAGCACCGGCCGATCTGCGCCGTGGCCGCTGCTCGGCCGGCCACAAGTCGTTGTGGCATCCGGAGTGGGGCGGGCTGCCACCGGCCGACTTCCTCAATGCGCTCGACCCGCTGCTCACCCAAGACCTGGACTATCCGCTGTTTACCGACACCTGGACCGCCGAAGTCCCGGTCGGCACCCTGACCGCCGAGTGGGCCGAACGCCTGCATCTGCCGGCCAATGTGGTGGTCGCTGGTGGCGCGTTTGACTGCCATATGGGCGCGGTCGGTGCTGGCGCCAGCCGCCATGCACTGGTCAAGGTGATTGGCACCTCGACCTGCGACATCCTGATGGCCGATGCCGATACCATCGGTGGCCGCGCCATTGCCGGCATCTGTGGTCAGGTCGACGGCAGCGTGCTGCCGGGGATGATTGGTCTGGAGGCCGGTCAGTCGGCCTTCGGTGACATCTATGCCTGGTATCAGCGCCTGCTGGCCTGGCCGCTGGAGCAGCTGGCCAACCAGTATCCGGAGCTGCGTACCGCGCTGGATCAGCATCGCAAGCAACTGCTGCCGCAACTGACCGCCGCCTGGGACAAGGACACCGATCTCTCCAGCCTGCCGCTGGTGCTCGACTGGTTCAACGGCCGCCGAACCCCGTACGCCAACCAGCGTCTGAAGGGGGTGATCAGCGGGCTGAACCTCGGCTCCACCGCGCCGGATCTGTTCGGTGCGCTGATTGTCGCTACCGCCTGTGGTGCGCGCGCCATCATGGAGTGCATGACCAGCCAGCAGGTGCCGGTCGAGCAGGTGATTGCGCTCGGTGGTATTGCCCGCAAATCGCCGGTGGTGATGCAGGTGTGTGCCGATGTGATGAACCGGCCAATCCAGGTGGTGGCCTCGGATCAGTGTTGTGCCCTCGGTGCTGCGGTGTTTGCCGCCGTGGCCGCCGGCGCGCAGCCGGATATGGCCACCGCGCAGACGCATATGGCCAGCCGCTTCGAGCGCGAATATCTGCCCAATCCCGAACGCGTACCGGCCTATGAGGCGATCTACCAGCGCTATCTGGCGTGGAGCAAGGCCGCCGAGCCGCTGTACAACGCCGCCGGGGAGGCTGCGGTATGAGCCTGCAACAACTCAAGCAGCAGGTGCTGGAGGCCAACCTTGACCTGCCGCGCTACGGGCTGGTGACCTTCACCTGGGGCAACGTCAGCGGCATCGACCGCGAGCGCGGTCTGGTGGTGATCAAGCCGAGCGGGGTCGACTACGACAAGATGGGGATCGATGACATGGTGGTGCTGACCCTGGACGGTGAGCAGGTCGAAGGCGACCTGCGCCCCTCCTCGGACACGCCAACCCATCTGGTGCTCTATCGCCAGTATGCCGACCTGGGCGGGGTGGTGCATACCCACTCCACCCATGCCACCGCCTGGGCGCAGGCCCGGCGCGCCATCCCGATTCTCGGCACCACCCAAGCCGACTACTTCCACGGTGACGTGCCGTGCTCGCGCCTGCTGACCGCCGCCGAGGTGGCCGAGGATTACGAAGGGCTGACCGGCCATCTGGTGGTTGAAACGCTGGGCAAGGTCCCGCCGCTGACGGTACCCGGCATCCTGATCGCCAACCATGGCCCGTTCAGCTGGGGCAAGGACCCACACCAGGCGGTGCATAACGCCGTGGTGCTGGAAGAGATTGCCCGCATGGCCTGGATCAGCCATCAGCTCAACCCGCAGGTGGAACGCCTGCCTGATTACATGCTGGAGAAACACTACCAGCGCAAACATGGCAAGAACGCTTATTACGGCCAGACCAAGGGCCACTGAGTCGAGGAGAATGTAATGGATATGATGAAACAGCTTGAAGTGTGGTTCGTGGTCGGTAGCCAGCATCTGTATGGTGCCGAAACCCTGCGCCAGGTCGCCGATCATGCGCAGACCATCACCAGCCAGCTCAACCAGAAGGCCGGTCTGCCGCTGAAGATCGTGCTCAAACCGACCGGCACCACCTTGGACGAGATCTCCGCCATCGCCCGTGATGCTAACCACAGTACCGCCTGTGCCGGCGTCATGGTGTGGATGCACACCTTCTCGCCGGCCAAGATGTGGATCCCGGCCCTCAGCCAGCTGACCAAGCCGCTGCTGCAGTTCCACACCCAGTTCAACCGCGATCTGCCGTGGGGCGAGATCGACATGGACTTTATGAACCTGAACCAGACCGCCCACGGTGGTCGCGAGTTCGGTTTCATGGGCGCCCGCCTGCGTCTGCCGCGTACCGTGGTGGTTGGCTACTGGGAAGATGCCGAGGTGCATGCCAAGGTCGGTCGCTGGATGCGTGTGGCGGCGGCCATTCACGATAGCAAGACCATGAAGGTGGCCCGTTTCGGTGACAACATGCGTAACGTCGCGGTCACCGAAGGCGACAAGGTCGAAGCGCAGATCCGCCTCGGTTATCAGGTCAACTACCATCCGGTTGGCGATCTGGTGCGCGAAATCAATGCGGTCAGTACCGGCGATATCGACGCCCTGATGGACGAATACGAAGCCAGCTACACCCTGACCGATGTGGTCAAGGTCGGCGGCGCACACCGTGAGTCGCTGTATGAAGCGGCCCGTCAAGAACTGGGGATGCGCAACTTCCTGGTCAAGGGCGGGTTCGGTGCCTTTACCACCACCTTTGAAGATCTGTACGGCATGCATCAGCTGCCGGGGCTGGCTTGCCAGCGCTTGATGGCCGCCGGTTACGGTTTCGGCGCCGAAGGCGACTGGAAGACCGCCGCCCTGCTGCGCACCCTGAAGGTGATGGGCCACGGCCTGCCGGGCGGTACCTCGTTCATGGAGGATTACACCTACCATCTGGAGAAGGGTCGCAACCTGGTACTCGGCGCGCACATGCTGGAAGTCTGCCCGTCGATCGCCGCCGCCAAGCCGGTGCTGGATGTGCAGCACCTCGGCATCGGCAAGAAGGCCGATCCGGCTCGTCTGCTGTTTGCCGCGCCGGCCGGTACTGGCTACAACGCCAGCCTGATCGACATGGGCAACCGCTTCCGTCTGGTGGTCAACAAGCTGGATGTGGTTGACCTGCCGCACGCCATGCCCAAGTTGCCGGTGGCCAGCGCGCTGTGGGAGCCGATGCCGAACCTGGAGGTGGGCGCCGAAGCCTGGATCCTGGCCGGTGCCGCGCACCACTCAGTGTTCACCCAGGCACTGGATGCCGACTACCTGCGCACCTATGCCGACATCCTCGGCATCGAGTTCGTGCTGATTGACGAGCAGACCACCATCCCGGCCCTGCAGCAGTCGCTGCAGTGGAACGAGGTCTACTACAAGCTCTGCCGTTAATCGCCAGGGCGACCCCGGCGGGTCGCCCTGCTGTTTTCCGGGGGCCGGCGCGGCCTGCCTCCCGGTCTTCCTTGCCACAGGGCAAGGCTCAGAACTGTATTCCCCGATTTCATTTATCCGGATTTCAAGGAGATTCCCGTGAGCACGCTACTCGACCAGTTGCGCCGCCTGACGACCGTGGTTGCCGATACCGGCGAACTGCCGGCCATCCTGACCTACAAGCCCGAAGATGCCACCACCAATCCGTCGCTGATCCTCAAAGCGGTCAGCCATCCTGATTATGCTGGCCTGCTGAATGCGGTGCTGGACCAGGCGCGTGCCGCCGCCAGCACGGTGGAGGGCCAGGTCGCTGAAGCCGCCGACCGGTTAATCGTCGCCATCGGCTGCGAAGTGCTCAAGCATATCCCCGGCCGTATCTCCACCGAGGTGGATGCCCGGCTGTCGTTCGACACCGCCGCCACCATCGCCAAGGCGCGCCGCCTGATCAAGCTGTATGCCGAGCAGGGCATTCCGGCTTCGCGGGTGCTGATCAAGATCGCCTCGACCTGGGAGGGCATCCGTGCTGCCGAGGTGCTGGAGCGCGAAGGCATCGCCTGCAACCTGACCCTGCTGTTCAGCTTTGCCCAGGCGCGCGCCTGTGCCGAAGCCGGGGTGACCCTGATTTCGCCGTTCGTCGGCCGTATCCTCGACTGGTACAAGGCGCATACCAAGGAGAGCTACACCGCGGAGACGGATCCGGGGGTTGTGTCGGTACGTGCCATCTACCGCTACTACAAGCTGCACGGCTACCCGACCATCGTCATGGGCGCCAGCTTCCGCAATCCGGACGAAGTGCTGGCGCTGGCCGGTTGCGATCGCCTGACCATCAGCCCGGCGCTGCTCGAGGCGCTGAATGGCTTGCAGGGTGAACTGCAGGCGCAGCTGGTGGATGACGGCCGTCGTGAGCCGCGTCCGCTGGCACTCAGCGAAGCCGAATTCCGCTGGCAGCACAATGACGACGCGATGGCCACCGAGAAGCTGGCCGAGGGGATCCGCACCTTCGCGGTGGATCAGAACCGTCTGGAACAACTGCTGGCCACCCGGCTGGCCTAACGGAGACCCGATCCATGACGCTAGATGCAAGAACCCTGGCCAATGCCGTGCGCATGCTGAGTGTGGACGCGGTACAACAGGCCAACTCCGGCCACCCGGGCGCGCCGATGGGCATGGCCGATATCGCCGAGGTGCTGTGGCGCCACCACCTGCGCCACAACCCGGCCGATCCGACTTGGATCAACCGCGACCGCTTCGTGCTCTCCAACGGCCACGGCTCGATGCTGCTCTACTCCTTGCTGCATCTCACTGGCTATGACCTGCCGATCGACGAGCTGCGCCGCTTCCGCCAGCTGCACAGCCGGACGCCGGGCCACCCCGAGCACGGTTATGCGCCGGGCGTGGAGACCACCACCGGCCCGCTCGGCCAGGGGATCGCCAATGCGGTCGGCATGGCGCTGGCCGAGAAGACGCTGGCCGCGCAGTTCAACCGCCCGGGCCATACCGTGATTGACCACTACACCTGGGCCTTTATGGGTGACGGCTGCCTGATGGAGGGCATCTCGCACGAAGTCTGCTCGCTGGCCGGGACGTTGGGCCTCGGCAAGCTGATCGCCTTCTGGGATGACAACGGCATCTCGATTGACGGCCATGTCGAGGGCTGGTTTACCGACGATACCCCGGCGCGCTTCCGTGCCTACGGCTGGCAGGTGATTGATGCCGTGGACGGTCACGACCCGCAGGCGATTGATGCCGCGATCCGCGCCGCCAAGGCCGAGACCGGCAAACCGACGCTGATCTGCTGCAAGACGGTGATCGGCTTTGGCTCACCGAACAAGTCAGGCAGCCATGACTGCCATGGCGCACCGCTGGGGGCCGAGGAGGTGGCCCGTGTGCGTCAGCAGTTGGGGTGGCCGTGGCCGGCGTTTGAGATCCCGGCCGACATCTATGCCGCCTGGAATGGTCGCGCCGCTGGGCAGACCGCACAGAATACGTGGCAGCATACGTTTGCCGCCTATGCCGCCGCCGAGCCGGTACTGGCCGCCGAGTTGCAGCGCCGCTGTGCCGGCAGTCTGCCGGCGGACTGGACCGGGGCGATGGATGACTATATTGCCAGCCTGCAGGCGGCCCCGGCCAATCTGGCCAGCCGTCAGTCCAGCCTGAACACCCTCAACCAGATGGCCGCGCTGTTGCCGGAGTTGCTCGGTGGTTCGGCCGATTTGGCGCCGTCCAACCTGACCCGTCACCAGCTGGCGGTGGATGTCAGCGCGGCCGTCGCCGGTGGCAACTATATGCACTACGGTGTGCGCGAGTTCGGCATGTCGGCGATCATGAACGGCGTGGCGTTGCATGGCGGCTTCATCCCGTATGGCGGCACCTTCCTGATGTTTATGGAGTATGCGCGTAACGCGGTGCGCATGGCGGCGCTGATGAAGCAGCGCTCGATCTTCGTCTATACCCATGACTCGATCGGGCTGGGCGAAGATGGCCCGACCCATCAGCCGGTAGAGCAGATGGCCTCACTGCGTCTGACGCCGAACATGGAAACCTGGCGCCCGTGCGATCAGGTGGAAACCGCCATCAGTTGGCGAGCGGCTATCGAGCGGCAGGATGGCCCGAGTGCACTGATCTTCTCGCGCCAGGCGCTGGTGCAACAGCCGCGTAGCGCGGCCCAGCTGGCGGATGCCCGCCGCGGTGGCTATGTGCTGCTCGACTGCGCGGGGACGCCGGATCTGATCCTGCTGGCCACCGGTTCGGAAGTGGGGCTGGCGGTCGACGCGGCCAAGGTACTGCAGGGCGACGGCGTGGCGGTGCGGGTGGTGTCGATGCCGTGTACCGAGCGCTTCGATGCCCAGGATGCCGCCTACCGTGAGGCGGTACTGCCCAAGGCAGTGCGCGCCCGTCTGGCGATTGAAGCCGGCATGGCCGGGTTCTGGCAGCGCTATACCGGGTTGGATGGCGAGGTGATCGGCATGACTGGTTTTGGCGAATCGGCGCCGGCCGGTGAGCTGTTCAAGCTGTTCGGCTTCACCGTCGATAACGTGCTGGCGCGTGCCCGCGCCCTGCTGGCTGCCCACTGATCTGACTGTTGCCTCCTCCTGACCGGTGTCAGGATGCCGGCGTGGTCACCCCCACGCCGGCTTTTTTGTCTTGCTGGATCGGCCAGCTGGTGGGGTTGGCGGTGCGCCCTGGCCGGATGCCGCATATCTTGACGAAAAACCTGCGTTTTTTGCGCAATATGCCAGCACAGCTACCGCGGGGGTGGCAGGGAGGTGATAAACTATCGCCCCGTTTGCGGAGGCGCTGCC
>JAYROM010000149.1:0-13661 GCA_041911695.1 Aeromonadaceae bacterium | reverse complement strand
TCCCATGCCGAACACAGAAGTGAAACGCTGTAGCGCCGATGATAGTGTGGCATTCGCCATGCGAGAGTAGGACACTGCCAGGCTCCCATTCGACCGAGAGGTCAAAGACAAGGCCCCGATAGCGATATCGGGGCCTTGTTGCATTTGCAATTTATTCCACGATCGGTGCCTATTTTCTACAAGACGCCAAATCTAGTCATGCCATCCATCATCTGGGGGCAGACATGAAACGGCGTTTATCTTAAGAGCAGATCATCTTGTACCTCAAAGTGGCTGAGTTCGGTGTCGGCATCAAGAAGTTGCTAGCAGAATCCATGCTAAATGCCAAAGTGTTGCAGGAGGGATTACTGTCGGTATGTATTTACCGTAGGCTGTATCGGTAGACGGTATCTGGTTGGTGTGGAGGTCATGAGATGGATTATGTGCAGAGGGGGCAGCAGTTACCCTGCAGCGGTGATGTGACAGCTGCGCTGTTGGTGATTGATGTCCAGCATGATTTCTTGGAGGGTGGGGCGCTGGCGGTGCCGGCGGGGAGTGCGGTGATCCCGGTGATCAACCGACTGTTGCCCTGTTTTACCCAAGTCGTGGTGACCCAGGATTGGCATCCACGGGATCATGTCTCGTTTGCGGATAATCATCCTGGCCGCCGTCCCTTTGAATTGATCGACGTGGCCTATGGATCGCAAGTGCTATGGCCGGTGCACTGCGTGCAAGGGTCGCTTGGTGCGGCGCTGCCAGACAGCTTACAGGTGGAGACGGCGCAGTTGATATTGCGTAAGGGCTGCCAGTCGTCGGTGGATAGTTATTCTGCTTTTATCGAGGCCGATAGGCAGACCTCAACCGGGTTGGCGGGGTATCTGCGAGCGCGCGGGATTACACAGGTTTATCTCTGTGGTTTGGCAACGGATTTCTGCGTGGCGTGGAGTGCCCTCGATGCTCGTCGGCTAGGGTTTGATACCTGGGTGATTGAAGATGCCTGTCGGGCCATCGATTTGGACGGATCACTGACCAACGCCTGGCGTGAAATGTTGGCGGTTGGGGTGCGACGTATCCAATCTGAAGCGCTGTTGGTGCAGGCCGGTGCGCGGTGACCGGCCTGCCTGAGCTTTATGCGTCGGCGCGAGCCAGCTGGGCAAACCCACTGAGCAGGGTTGCCGCCTGAGGGGTGTCCACGGTGCCGGCCAGCAAGTGATCGACCTCGCGGTTCGCGGCGGTCAGTGTTTCGCGCCGGGTAGACAGATACGCACGCATGGCTGCTGGGGTAAATTCTGGATGGAATTGCACACCCCAGGCATGGTGGCCGAGACGGAAGGCATGGTGCGGTTCGAAGGCTGAACTGGCCAGCAGCACTGCACCTTGCGGTAAGGTGCGTACTGATTGCCAGTGCGAAGCCTGTGCCGGGAAGGCTTTGTCCAAGCGAGAGAATAGCGGGTCCGCGGCTGCGGCCTCTTGTAGCGTAATCTCCACGCTCCCCATCTCTACCCCATCTGGATGGTTGGTGACCTTGCCGCCGCAGGCCTGCGCTAACAGCTGGTGACCAAAGCAGATGCCCAGTAAGGGGCGTTGCTGAGTGACCATACCGCGGATCCAGCAACTGACATTTTCCAACCACGGCAATGGATCAGTGACCATATCGTGAGAGCCGGTGATCACCGCGCCGGCGATACCTGATGGTTCCGGGAGCGGGTCACCGGCCCGCGGATCACATACCGATACGTGATGATCATTGAGTGCGGTGTGGATCCAGTCTTCGAAGTCGCCCAATTCGGCACGGATATCGGGTGAGGTTTCACCCAGCTTGATAATAACTAATGGCAAATCTGTCATGACTACCTTGTCCTGTCTTACGCGCTACCGCTGTGTGTCTTCTGGCACGTTAGCACCCTCGGCAGTGGGAATACAGTCTTCCGGCCCCGCTATCATCGGGATAACGGGGCATGCGGAAGATTAGAGCCGGAAGCGGTGGGTCAGTTCACGCAGATGATGGGCGAGTGCGGAGAGGTCGTGACAGGCCGTCGCGGTCTGGCTGATGCCCTCACCGATTTCGGTTGAGGCGGTATTGATGTTGACGATGTTTCGGCTCAGGTCTTCGGTTACCGTATTTTGCTCCTCAGTCGCGGTCGCGATATGGGTATTCATGTCAGCTATGTCCAGAACGACCTTGGCCATGACATCAATGCTGTGTGCCGCTTGGCTGGCTTGTTCGACACAGGCCTCCACCATTTGTCGGCTTTGTTGGGTCGCCTGTACCGCATTTTGCCCCCGCTGTTGCAAGGTCCCGATGATGGTGTTGATCTCTTGGGTCGATTGTTGGGTTCGTTGGGCCAGTGTTCGCACTTCATCGGCAACCACGGCAAATCCTCGACCCTGCTCACCGGCGCGGGCGGCTTCAATGGCGGCATTGAGGGCCAGCAAGTTGGTTTGCTCGGCGATCCCGCGGATCACATCCAGCACCACGCCGATACGGTTACTGTCCTGTGCCAACTCTTCCACTACGCGGGTCACCTGTTCTACTTCATCCGCAACCTGACGAATGGTCTGTTGTGTGGTGCGGACAACGGCACCACCCAGTTCAGCCTCTTCACTGGCTTTGCGAGCGGCCGAGGCAGCATGGGTGGTGTTCCGGGCCACTTCATTCACGGTACTGCTCATTTCGTTCATGGCGGTGGCCAGATAGCCGATCTCTCCCTGCTGGCGCTGTTGTCCCTGTGCTGACTGACCGGAGATACCACTGACCTCTTCGGCGGCGCTGCTCACCTGTTCGACGGCAGCGGAGACCTCCTGGACCAATTGGCGCAAATTCTGCTGCATTCGATGGAAGCTGCGCGCCAGATCGCCGATTTCATCCTGGTTGTAATGGCTCATGTTCATGGTCGCGCCCAAGTTGCCATCGGCGACCATTTCAGCCTGTTTTAGCAAGCGCTGCAGGGGCACGCGCACCATGTTACCCAACCCCCAGGCGCAGGCGGCAACCAGGACCAGTGATACGCCGATCAGGCTCCAGATTAACCAACGGGCCTGGGCATACTCTTGGTCGCCGGCGGCGCTGGCATCGGCAGAGTTGGCAATATTCAATTTTTTCAGACCCTCTACGGTATCTTTCATGGCGATGAAAATGGGGTCGCTGTCGTTATTGAGAATGCGAAAGGCGCCTGGTTTATCGCCCTGTTGATGCAAGGTCAGCATGCGGTTATGTAACGTCAGGTATTGTTGCCAGAGGTCAAGTAACTTGGCCGATAGATGCTGCGTATCTCCATCGGCGACGAGTTTGCTGGGGTCGGCAAACGTGACCTGTAATGATTGTTGGTCTTTATCCAGTCGTTCCTGGAATTTCTGGATATCTGCCGGGCTGCTGGCATCCAGCCAGCGTAATTCCCGCCGGCGGAAGTCAGATAGTTTGATATCAATGACATGCAGTGCCTGCATGCGTGGCAAGTGACGGGTGACAATCACTGTGCTGCTGGTATTGACGATATCAATTTGCCGAAGACTGAACACCCCGAGCACGACAATCAACACCATCATCAAACCAAATGCCAACAGCAACTTGCGCCCGATGGCCAAGTTCATGAACAGAGACATAGCAGGCTCCATGCTAAAAATCCTGAGTGGACTCAATCAGCATAGTTCACCCTAAAGCCGTATGTTTAGAGTGGCTATTAATCTAATGTCCGTCGAAAGCGATAGGTGCCCAGGAGCAGGATCAACAAGGTAAACAGGAGTAACGGCCATAGCTCGGCGTGGAGGTCGGCCAGCGTGTTGCCGCGCAACAGGATGCCGCGCACCATGCGGATGAAATGGGTGACCGGCAGTATCTCGCCGATGACTTGTGCCCAACCTGGCATGCCGCGGAATGGGAACATAAAGCCAGAGAGCAAGATAGAGGGTAAGAAATAGAATACCGTCATCTGCATGGCCTGCATTTGGCTGCGAGCCAGTGTTGAGAGCGTGATGCCGACCACCAGGTTAGCGGTGATATAGATCAGGGTCACGCCGAGCAACAGGGGCAGACTCCCCACAAACGGCACGGCAAACAGCCAGCGGGTGGCGATCAGAATAATGCAGACCTGGACCAGACCGATCAGGACATACGGCGTGATTTTACCGAGCATGACCTCGAGGGGGCGGATCGGCGTGGCGAGCAAGTTTTCCATCGTGCCGCGTTCGCTTTCACGGGTGATACCCAGCGCGGTCATCATGGTCATGGTCAGGGTTAATACGACCCCCATCAGTCCCGGTACCGTGTTGTACTGGGTGATGCCTTCCGGGTTGTAATGCCGTTGTACCCGCAGCTCAAACGGGGCGCTATGGGTCGGTTGCAGGCTGGCCAGTGGTCCGGTCAGATCATGACGCAGGACCTGCGGGGCCAGTTGTTGCATCGCGCCCATGGCATTGACGGTGGCCATCGGATCGCTGGCATCCGCCTCCAATAGCAGGACCGGTTGTTCGCCGCGCTGGATAGCGCGCGAGAACCCTTTGGGAATGGTCAGGATAAACTGAATTTCGCCTCGTGACAGACGGGACTGCGCCTGCAGGCTACTTGTTGACGTGCTCTCGATGGCAAAGTAATCGCTGATGGTCAGGGCGCTGACCAGGGAGCGGGTGAAGGGGCTCTGTTCTTCGGCCACCACGACGGTAGGCAGATGCTTGGGATCGCCGTTGATGGCAAAGCCGAACAGGATGAGCTGTAACAGGGGGATGCCAACCATCATGGCAAAGGTCAGTCGGTCTCGTCGTAACTGGACGAACTCCTTGCTGACCATGGCCCACCAGCGATGCCGGTTAAACAGTGTCATGATGTTGCTCCTGTGCGGCCTGTGGGTCGCTATGCTGTTGCATCAGGCTGATAAACAGGTCTTCCAGCTGGGGTGCCAACGGTTGCCAGTCACATCCTGGTCGCTGGCGCCAGGGTTCAATCGCCTGCTGCAGCCGTTGGGCATCATGGCCGCACAGGTGCAGCGTATTGCCAAAACGCGTAATCAGTGGAATATCCGGATGGCCATGGAGGGCGGTGAACAGATCTCGGGTCTCGCCACTCACCTGCCAGGTCGATAGGCCGTGTTGGGCAAGCAATTCGCGAGGGGTGCCATGGACCAGCAACTTGCCATAAGCGATATACCCGAGGCGATGACAACGTTCGGCCTCATCCATGTAATGGGTGGAGACCAGCACCGTCATGCCGGTGGCCGCCAACGCATGAATCTCCTCCCAGAAGTCGCGACGTGCCTTGGGATCGACGCCGGCGGTTGGCTCATCCAGCAGTAGCAAGCGTGGTTGGTGCAGCATGCAGGCCGCCAGGGCCAGGCGCTGCTTCCAACCGCCAGACAGTGTGCCTGCCAACTGCTTGCGCCGTCCGGCCAGCCCGAGCTGATCCAGACAGGCTTTGACCCGCGGTCGAATATTATCCATCCCATACAAACGGGCGATAAATAGCAGGTTCTCCTCCAGGGTCAGATCCTCGTACAGCCCGAAGCGCTGGGTCATATAACCGACCTGAGCCTTGATTTGTGCCGCCTGGTGCACGATGTCATAACCAAGGGTGTGTCCTTGCCCGGCATCCGGGGTCAGTAGTCCACACATCATCCGGATCGATGTGGTCTTGCCGCTGCCATTCGGGCCAAGAAAACCGTAGATCTCGCCAGCGTTGACCTGCATGTTGAGATGGTCGACCACGGTGCGGCCGGCAAACTGTTTGGTGAGACCGGTGACATCAATGACGGGGTCGCTCATGGTGCGGGCTCCAGTTCCACATCCAGCGGCAGACCAGGGGCCAGACGAATCGGTGTCAGGGGGCGCGCTTCGGCCAGGAAGACCTGTCGTGCCCGATTGTCCTTGCTGTAAATCACTGGCGGGGTGTATTCGACGCTATCCGCAATAAAGCTGATGCGCGCGGCAATCGGCGCTGGACAACTGTCACAGTGCAAGCGCACCGGGTCGCCGGTGTGCACCTGGCTGCGCTGCGGCTCAGGGAGATAGAAACGAACCTTGATATTCTCCGGTGGCAGCAGGGTGACGACCGGGCTGCCCGCAGGCACCCACTCTCCAGCCCGATATAGCACCTCCTCAACCCGTGCCGCCGCTGGGGCGACCGGTGTCTGTTGTTGCTGCTGCCAGCGCGCCTGGGCGAGGTCGGCCGCCGCCGCATCGCGTGCGGCCTGTGCGGCCAGCCGCTGGTCGTCACGACTGGCCAGCTTGGCGGTCTGGAGTGCTGCCACTTGGGCATCCCGGTTGGCCTTGGCCTGACGCAGTGCGTTACGCGCCGTATCGAGCGCTGCCGTACTGGCATAGTGTTGATGTGACAGGGTTAGCTGGCGTTGCCATTCCCGTTCGGCCAGCACGACCGCCGCTGAGGCGGCATCGACCTCGGCCTGCAGTCGTGCCAACTCCGGTGCTCGTTGTCCCTTGGATAAGTCAGCCTGCTCCGCTTCCCGTTGTTGCAGTTGCGCGGCGGCGGCGGCAACCGTCTGTTGCTGTGCCGTGGTGTCCAGGCTAAACAGGGGTTGACCGGCGGAGACGCTATCGCCGCTTTGTACCAGCACCTGTTGCAGACGGCCTGCCTGGGCGGCGGCAACGCGGACATAGTCCCCTTCAACATAACCGGACAGGGCGGTGTGATCCGGCTGACAGGCCACCAGGAGTGGCAGGATCAGGATGAGCCAGGGTTTCATACGCAGGACTCCTCGGGGAGAGCGTGCAGCGCCTGCAGGCCGGCCCAGGTGAATTGGGTGATATGCGCTGCGACGTGGCGCAGTGTGTCCGGGTCAGCCTGCCATCCGGGCGCCAGCCGCTGCACCATGGGTTGGCAGGAGAGATAAAAGATGCACTGTCCGAACAGACTGAACAGCGCCATGCGCAACTGCGCCTCACTCACCTTCGGCCCGACAATCCGGCGCAGTACTGCCAGCGCCTGGCCGGCTTGCACGATACCGACACGGGCGAACATCTGATCCAGCGCAGCCGTGGGATTCATCATCTCTCTCAGTATCAAGGGGCCGATCCGGCTGGGGCTGGCCGGGTCGACCATACGGTGTAGCAGGGACTCGACCAGGCCGGCCAGTTGTTCGCGCGGTGATAATTGGTCATCCACTGGCAGGGGCGCATGCTGAATAGCCAGTGCGGCATGGTGCTCCAGCACCGCCAGATAGAGCCCCTCCTTGCTACCAAAGTGGTAATTGATCGCTGCCAGACCGACGCCCGCTTGGGTCGTGATGCGCTGTACCCGTGCGGCGTGGAACCCGACTTGCAGAAATTCGTCGCTGGCGGCACGCAGCAGACTGGTGCGGCTATCGGTTGAGGCGGTGCGAGCGCTGGGTGTCGAGGGCATGGTGAGGCTGACTGTTTAGTTATTGATCATTGAAAAAAGTTTATGAAAAAAATTTTCCAATCGCAAGGTGCTGGTGGCATGACTGTGAGACCGCGACTGGTATCCGCGGGACGGACTGTTAGAATGGCGTCTGATAACTCTTCGGTTAGGGAAGACCGATGCGCCTGATTCGACAGATCGTGGCCTTGCTCTGTTTGTGCGTCCTGGGGGCCGTATTGACCGTACTGGTCAGCGGGACGCTCAGCTTGCATAGCCTGACGCAACGCTATCAAACGCACGAGTTGCGTCTGCTGACCCGCCTGCTGGAACAGGAGGTGCTGGACAGCGCCGAGACCCCGCCGATGGTGGTTTGGCTGCCACCGATGTTGCAGGCCAATGGCGTGCGGGCCGTGGTGATCACGCTGGATGATGCCCCCTTGTTTCGCTACCAGGATCCTGATTGGCGAGGCGACAATGCCCAACTGACGACGGTGCGTATGGCAGGTGAACACCATCCCACGTTGCATCTGGCCTTCTCGGTGGTCCCCGCCCTCACATTACTGACCAGCGAGTTACCGCTGCTCAGCCTGGCCATCGGTTTTGGCATTATTTTGTTCGGGACCTGGATTGCGCTCTCTTGGCTGCAACGCCAATTGCGCGGCGTCGAATTGTTGGCGCGCCGTGGGCAACACATTCTGTCCGGTACGCCAGGGCGATTACGGCACGATCCGCGCCAGGAGTGGCCAGTGGCGGCCAGCGAGGCCATGACCTGGTTACAGCATGAACTGGCGGATGCCCGCAAGGAGCGTAGCCGCTTTGATACCTTCATCCGACGGAATGTGTTTATCGACAAGGATCTGGGGATTGGTAACCGCATCTTCTTTGATAACCGTCTGGAAGCGGCACTGGCGGATGCCGAATACAGTGCTGGCGCGGTCTTGCTGGTAGAGATTGAAGGGCTGGAGTCGCTGCCGCGCAACCAGGACGAGGCGGCGGTCGGGCAGGCGTTGTTGTTACAGGCCGGCCAGTGGATTGCCGAGGTGGTTCAACGCCATGCTGGGGCGATGCAGGGGCGCTATGCCAGTAATGTGCTGGGCATTCTGCTACCCAATATCTCCAAACAGGAGACCTTGACCCACGCCGAGCAGTTATGGCGCCAACTTGGCCGGCTGGATTGGCCGACACCGCTGGATCCGGATCGGCATCTGTTTATTGGCGCGGTCTGTTATCAACCAGGGGAGTGGTTGGCCCAGGTTGAGGAGGAGGCCGAGATGGCGCTGCGCGGAGCACGCTTGCAGCAGGAGGGCGGTTTTTTCCTGTACGACAAGTTGCTGCGTGTCGAGGCGGATGGCAAGGGCAGTGTGCGCTGGCGGACTTTGCTGGAGCGGCAGTTTGGCCGCGGTCAACTGACCTATCAATTGCAAACTGCCTGGCGAAGTACGCCGCCGGCCCCGATGCTGCATGAACTGCTGGCCCGTCTGCCGGATGGCAAGGGCAAGCTATTACCGGCGGCGAGTTTTATCACCATGGTGGACAAGGTCGGCATGCAGCGGGAGCTGGATCGGTTGATGATGACCAATGCGCTGGCCTTGTTACCGCCGGAGGGCAGTGTCCCGCTGGCGCTGAATCTGCATCCGCAGAGTCTGCTGGATCATGCCTTCCGGCATACCCTGTTGATGGCGTTGTTGCGCTTGGGGAAACGCGGGGCAGCCAGCCTGGTCATCGAACTCAACGAGGGGCTGGTGCATCGGCATCTGGATGCGTTGCGGGCGCCATTACGTGAGTTACGACTGTTTGGCGTTCAGTTCGCGGTGGACCACGCCGGCCAGGATGTGGTCAGTACCCACTACATCAAGGAGTTTGAGCTCGCTTATCTGAAGATCCACCCCAGTTTGGTGCGGGATATTGCCCGTCGCCCGCTCAATCAGATGGCCGTGCGTTCTCTGGTGGGGGGCTGTGAAGGCCAGACACAGGTGATTGCCGTGGGCATCGAAAGCGAAAGTGAATGGAAAGTACTGCAAACCCTGGGGGTGAGTGGGGGGCAGGGGTTCTGGTTGGATCAAGAAATGAAAAGCTTTGTAATGCTCCCGTCGGGAGATCGGCAAAGAGGATGACCGACCGCATATCTCGCGGTCGTCAGGGTTTAGCTTTGTTGCCGCTTCCCCTATGATAAAACATTCACATTTAACGAATTTCGGATGAAATGCGCATATTAGGTTCCTGGCTGCATCGCACCCCGCGGGATCGGGTGGTCCTCTCTCTGTCGCTGGAGCGCGTCCTGTTGGCGCGTGCCACGCCAGACTGGGTGTTTGCCGAAGAGCGTTGTCAGGGACAAGCCGACTGGGCCAGGGCCATCGCTGCCTTGATCCAGCGTACCGCCAGCCAAGGGGCCAGGGTCAGCGTCCTGCTGGAGGCGGGGTTATATCAGCAGGTGCAGATTGAACGCCCGGAGGTGCCGGACGAGGAGTTAGCCGGTGCCCTGCCCTGGGCGGTGAAGGATTTTGTCAGCGAACCAGTAACGCAACTGGGGCTGGACTATTACAGCCTGCCGACCAATCCAGCGGCCCGACCGCGTCTGGCGGTCGTGGGGGTCAACCGTCAGCGCCTGCGCGCGATTGCCGATGCGGTGAATGCGGTGGCCCGCCTGGAGCGGATTGGTACCGAGGAGCTGGCGTTGGCCGACCTGCCTGGCGTGGCACCGCAGATGGTGTTGTTGCTATTTCAACTGCCGGAGCGTGATCTGCAACTGCTGGCGATCTGCGAGGGGCGCCTCTGCTTTAGCCGTCAGTTGCGAGGCTTTACCGCGCTGACCCGGCAGCCGCTGGCGACCTTGGATAGCCTGATTGCTGATAACCTGCTACTGGAGTTGCAGCGATCAATGGATTATCTGGTGGCACAACTCAAATTGCCGGCGGTGAGTCAGCTTTATGTGGCCATCGACACCCCGGATCCCGCAGCGGTGGCGCAATATCTGCAACAGAACCTGGCCCTGACCGTCCACACGATTGATCCACCGGCAGGGGCGCAAGGTCGGTTTTGGTTGCCATTGGTCGGCCATCTGCAACAGGAGTGGGTCGAGTGAAGCGTCGCATTAATCTGTATAGCGCCGAGTATCGCCCACAACGTCTCTGGGCGTCGTTACCCCACATGCTGGCGATCTGGGGCCTGGGATTGTTGGTGCTGGTCGGCAGTGTGGGCTGGGGGCAACATAGTCTGAGCCAGTTGCGTCAGCAGCAGGCGATGCAGCAACAGCGATTATTACAGCAGCAACAGCAGCAGCAAGCGTTGCAGACGGCACTGGCCAAGCGTCAGGCGGATGCAGCCCTCAAGTTACAGCTTGATAGCAGCCAGCAGGAGTTGGCGGCCCGTCAGGCGTTGGCCTCAGCGCTGAATGGACGTGCCGGCCTGCGCAGTGGCGGCTTCTCGATGTTATTAAGCGATCTGGCTCGGATCCACGATCCACGCATTGCCCTGAGCCGGATCCAGATCTCCAGCCAGGGGTTGGCGCTTGAGGGGGCGTCCCAGCAGGGCGAATATGTACCGGCCTGGATTGCCCGGTTCCCACAGATGCCCAGTTTGCGTCAGCGTCACTTTGCCGCCTTGCAGTTACAGCGCGGTCAGGATGGGTTGGTGCACTTTACGCTCGGCAGTGCGACCGACAGGGAGAAGAGACCATGATGGCGGACTGGCAACACGCGGTGGCCCGGGTCAACGCCCTGAGCCTGCGTGAGCGGATGCTGGTGTTGCTCACCGGACTGGTGTTGATTGGCTGGCCGGGGTATCACCTGGCCTGGTTGCCGACCTGGCAACAGATCACCCAATTGCGTCAGACCAACCAGCGATTGGCACAGCAGCAGGCCGAACTGGAAAGTAGTAACCAGACCCTGCAGCAAACCCTGCAAGTCGACCCCAATGCGCCGGTGCGTCAGCAGTTGGAGGCACTACAACGTCAATTGGCGGCCCTCGCGCTGACCCAACAAAGTCAGATGGCAGATCTGATCTCGCCGGAGCAGATGGCAGAACGATTGCGCACCCTGCTGGCGGAGGCCTCGCCGTTGCAGCTGCAACAGATGAGCAGTCTACCGGTGCAGACCCTGCCGGGCACCGAGAAGGCGCATCCACTGTATCAGCATGGTATCCGTCTGCAGTTGAAGGGCGACTATTGGTCGCTACAACGCTATTTGCAGCGACTGGAGGCGGGCGCTGGCCATTTCTACTGGCAGCTGCTGGATTATCAGGTGCAGGCCTATCCGCAGGCGGATGTCTGGCTGGAGCTGTATACGCTGAGTGGAGACAAGGAGTTTATCCGTGGCTAAATGGATGCTGTTACTGATGGCGCTGGGCGGGGGGATGGCGTCGGCCGACACCCTGCTCGATCCGACCCGCCCGGTCCAGCCGGCAGGCAGCACGGCATCTGCTGAGTCCACGCCTGTTCAGCACGCCTTGCCCGTACTCCAAGGCATCCTGCTCGGCAATGGGCCGGCGCGCGCCTGGTTTAATGGCGCGGCCTGGCGGGTTGGCGACCAGATCCAGGGTTATCGAATTCGTGCCATCTCGGCACATCAGGTGTGGCTGGAGCGAGATGGCCAGCGCATTCCTCTTTCCGTTTATTCAGACAAGGTCAAGATTCAATGAGCATGTCGTCGTTTTCCCTGACGTGGCTGGCGCTGACTCTCGGGTTGGCAGGATGTACTACCTATCATCATCCCGCACCGACAGAAGCCAAGGAGGCCCTCAAGGACGCCCACGCCCAGAGTGCGGCGCTGCAGGTGCCGGATGCGGTCCAGGCCGAGTTGTTGCCCGCTAGCACCCTGCTGGCCACCCCGTCACCGGTGGTGAATGAGCGGCGCTTTCATGTCCAGGCCAAGGAGGTGGAGGCGGCCGCCTTCTTTGCCTCGCTGATGCAGGATGCCCGCTATAGCGTGGCGGTCCATCCGGGGGTGACCGGGCGGATCAGTCTGGATTTAAAAGAGGTGACCTTGCCTGAGGTGCTGGATACGGTTGCCAGCATGTATGGCTTTGATATTCGCCGGCAAGGCAATGTCTATCATGTCTATCCTGCCGGCTTGCGTACGGAGAACTTCCCGGTCAACTACCTGATGTTTACCCGTCAGGGGGCGTCGCGCACCAGCATTACCTCTGGTGGGGTTAGCGAGCAGAGTGGCAATGCCAAGGCGACCACCGGCTCCTCCTCCTCCTCGTCAACCAGCAGTAGCAGTACATCCGGTGGCAACAATAATGGCACCACTATTGAGACCGGCAGTCAGAGTGATTTCTGGAAAGAGTTGGCGACCGCCTTGCAGCAGTTGGTCGGCAGCGGTCAAGGACGAGCGGTGATCGTCAATCCGCAAGCCAGCCTGGTGACGGTGCGCGCCATGCCGGAAGAGATGGCCGCGGTGAAATCGTTCCTTGAACAATCTCAGCAGCAGTTGACCCGGCAGGTGATTCTGGAGGCCAAGATTGTAGAGGTGCGCCTGAGCGAGGGCTACCAGCAAGGGGTGGAGTGGAACAATCTCAGCGCCCAATGGAGCAGCGGCAAGGGGATCACCAGTGCCGGCTCGCTGGTCGCGCTGCCATCGGTCACCAACACCGTGGTCAGTGCGCTGGGCGGCGGCGCAGGCTTGCAGTTCAGTGATGGTAACTTTGATATGGTGCTCAACCTGTTGAAGAGCCAAGGCGATGTCAACACCCTGTCCAGTCCCAGGGTCACGGCGACCAATAATCAAAAAGCGGTGATCAAGGTCGGGAACGATGAATACTTTGTCACCAATGTTTCCAGTAACACGGTGACCAGCTCCAGCTCGTCAGTGGTCTCACCGAATATCGAACTGACGCCGTTCTTTTCCGGCGTGGCCTTGGATGTCCTGCCGCAGATCGATGGTGACGGCAATGTGTTGCTGCATATCCATCCGGCGGTTATCGATGTCACCGAGCAGCAAAAGACCATCACCATGGGCTCGAGCGATAGCTCCAGCTCGAGCTCCGGTACCTACACCCTGCCGCTGGCCTATAGCGATATCCGCGAGTCGGATACCGTGGTGCGTGCCAAGTCCGGTGATGTGATCGTGATCGGCGGCTTGATGCGTACCAACAAAGAGCAGAAGGTCAGCAAGGTGCCACTGTTGGGGGACATCCCGCTGGTGGGGGAAGCCTTCACCAACCGTCAGGACACCACCTCCAAAACCGAGCTGGTGATCATGCTTAAACCACAGGTCGTGCAGGCCGACACCTGGCACAAGGAGATACAGCGTTCCAACCAGCTGTTGGAAAAATGGTATCCACAGGAGCACTAAGGTGTATGAAGCCCATTTTGGTTTGCAGCAACTGCCGTTTACGCTGACGCCGCATACCGGTTTCT
>JAYROM010000148.1:0-4504 GCA_041911695.1 Aeromonadaceae bacterium | reverse complement strand
CCGCACCATGGCCTAAATCGGATCAATAAAGGTCGCCAAACGGCACTTTAGGTGATTAAAACCGTGTGAGACACGCCACATCCTGAGTAAGACACCGTTGCGCGGGGCCATCCAGACACGGTAAATCACACATCGGTTAAACATTTAACCTTTATATAAAACAACAACCAGGATGGATTTCATGACAACTCGTTTGCTTGTTCACTCCGCGCTTCCTGTCTCCCGGCTAGCACTGGCGATTTCGCTGGCCCTGGTCCTGTCGGCCTGTAATGGCTCAGGCAAGACCACGACAGACCCGTCAACACCGACCACACCCGATGACCCGACCACGTCGACCTGCGTCGCCAATCCGATGGGCGACACGGCGCTGTATATGCGTGGTGGCATGAACAGCTGGAACGCCAACGACAGCTACAAATTCAGCTATGTCTGCGACCACTTTGAGCTGGTGACTGAACTCGAAGGCAGCCAGACCTTCAAGATCGCTGATGATGCATGGTCGAGTAATGCTGACTTTGGCGGTGGTACGGATGGCAGCGCCGTGACAGTAGACAAGGCGCTGGCGTTAGCCCTGCAAGGCAGCAATCTGACCTTCAGCTTCTCCGGGGTGAACAAGATGGTGCTGAATATGGCCAGCTCAACCTCGACGCCGTCGCTCACCATCTATCAGTGCCCGGACAGTCCGCTTGGGGATACCCCGCTCTATCTGCAAGGCGAGATGAACAACTGGGTGGCCAGCAATAAATACCGCTTCACCTACAGCTGTGACGCCTACTACCTGAATGTGGATGAGAACGGCCAGTACAGCTTCAAGATTGCCGACAGCAGCTGGGCAGCCAGCACCAGCTTCGGCGCCTCCGCCGCCGGCAGCACCCTGACCTATGGTGAGGCCACCAGCGTGGTCACCGACGCCAGCAAGGGGAGCAGCACAGAGAACCTGAGCTTTAACTTTACCGGCGCCAACACCGCCAAACTCTCCATGGACAGTGACGGCAGCAATCCGAAACTGACGATTGGCGATCAGACCTTTACCGGCAGCAGCGTATTCCCGGTCACCGACACCACCGCATTGAGCGTGGCGTATGACTCGCGCGACAGCAGCTTCAAATCACCATTCGGGGCGGTTACCGAAGGCAGCACCATTAACTACTCGTTGACCGCCTTGCCTGGCGTGACCGATATGACACTGGTGGTCGCCCGCCATACGCTGGAAGGCAACCAGGAGGTCCTGACCAATACCGAGCTGGACCGCGTTGCCCTGACCAAGACCACCGAAGGCGACAAGGAGCGCTGGAGCGGCAGTTACACCTTCCCGACCAAGGGGGTCTACAGCTACTACTTCCAGTTCAAGGTCGGCAACGAAACCTATATCTATGAAAACAATGCCGATACGGTGTACTGGACGACCGAAAAGGGGACCGACGGTGTCGGCAGCGTCGCCTTCCTGCCCACCAGTGACAGTGCCATCCGTCGTTATCGTCAGACCGTCTATCTGAAAGACTTCACGGTACCGGACTGGGCCAAGGATGCCATTTACTACCAGATCTTCCCGGAACGTTTCCGCAATGGCGACACCAGCAATGATCCGGCATCGGGCAAGGACACCTATCTGGATCAACCGGTCGAGTTCCATAGCAATTGGAATGAAGCCCCCTATGTGCCGGGCGACGGCAAGAGTGACGCCAACTACAACAACGACTTCTTCGGTGGTGACCTGCAGGGCATTATCGACAAGCTCGACTATCTGGCCGATCTCGGCGTCAACACCCTGTATATCAACCCGATCTTTGAAGCCGGCAGTAACCACAAATACGATACTGGCGATTATATGAAGGTGGATGACAACTTCGGTGACAATGCCCTGTTTGTCACCCTGAACGCCACCGCCAAGCAGAAGGGTATCCGCGTGGTGCTCGACACCTCGCTGAACCATGTAGGTAGTGACTCCGTCTATTTCGACCGCTACAGCCGTTATCCTGCGGTGGGTGCGTTTGAAGGGGCGACACCGACCACCAGCTCCCCGTACGCCAATTGGTTCACCTTCTATAGTGATGCCACCGATCCGGACAAGATGTACGCCGGTTGGCTGGGCAACGCGACGCTGGCCGAGTTGGTCGAAACCGACAGCTTCAAGGCGTTTGCCTACGGCAACGACGACTCGGTCTCCAAATACTGGCTGGATCAAGGCTTGTCCGGCTGGCGTATGGATGTCGCCCCTTGGGTCAGTGACGAGTTCTGGCGCGGTTGGCGTGCAGCGGTGAAGAGCAAGAAGTCAGATGCCGTCACCGTCGCTGAAACCTGGTTCGATGCCTCCAAGTTCCTGCTCGGCGATGAGTTTGACTCGACCATGAACTACATCTTCCGTGATGCAGTACTCGACTTTGCCTCCGGCAAGGATGCCAGCCAAATCTATCGCAATCTGGAAATGCTGCGCGAACATTATCCACAACAGGCGCTGTTTGCCTTGATGAACCTGTTCTCGTCGCACGATGTAGCGCGTGCCCTGTATACCCTGGGTTATCAGAGCAGCAGTACCGATGCCACCACCATCGCGCAGGCCAAGCAACGCTATCTGTTGGCGACCCTGTTGCAGATGAGTTATCCGGGTGCACCGTCGATCTACTACGGCGATGAAGTCGGTGTCACCGGCGGGCAGGATCCGCAAAACCGCGGCACCTACCCGTGGGCGGACAAAGGCGGCACACCGGATAACGATATGCTGGCCAAGATGAAGACACTGATCAAGATGCGTAAGGACTACCCAATCCTGCGTCAGGGCACCCTGTCGGCACCGCTATACACCGACAGCCATGTGGTCGTGCTGCTGCGTGAACTGGATGGTCAGAAGGCACTGGTGGTGTTGAACAATGATACCAGCGCCGCCAGGCTGAACCTGACCCTGCCCACTACCCTGGCTGGCAACTACCAGGATGTGCTGACCAGCACCGGCGCCACCGTAGCCAGCGACGGCAAGGTCACCCTGACCGTCCCGGCCCTGTATGGACAGGTCCTGATCAGCCAGTAATGGTTTATCCGTGCAACATACCTTCAACGCAATGTGGTTTGCCCCGGTTCGTCCGGGGCTTTTTTGGCTTTATATGGCTGTTTGGTGGCCGCTGGGCGGCTTATTGGCACGCCGCCGTGCTGTCGCCGGGGATTAACGCCACGTCGGCCAATGCTGGTTGATGGCCTCGCAGCAGGCGCACCGCCTGATAGCCACGGCCATAGACATCCTGCCCGACCGTGGTCAGTCGCAACGGCAGATAATTGAGAATATGCAGATTATCAATCCCGAGTAGCGAGACCTGTGCTGGCACCGCCAACCCCAGGCGTTGCAGTCCGTGAAAACAGCCCATCGCCAGAATATCCGCCATTGCCAGCACCGCCGTCGCCCCCTGCGCATACAGGGCGGACAGTTGCGGTTGGGCGGTAGCCGCCCCCTGCAAGGTGACATCAGTCTCGATCAGCCAAGCCGGATCGAGGGTCAGCCCGTAACGGGTCAGCGCCCGACGCACTCCGCGCAACCGATCCCGATGCACCGCAGAGTGATGCAGATGGCCAAACAACAACGCAATATGGCGATGACCCAATGCCAGCAGATGCTCTGCCGCCAGATCCCCCAATAGCACATCGTCGATACTGAAATCCTGTAACCGCGACACCGGATGCTGGGCAAAGTAGTCACCATCATCCACCACCACTACCGGTGCTGCCCACGGCTCTAGCGCTTCAAGGGTTGCGACATCATGCTTGCCCAATACCAGCACGCCAGCCGGCACCGGGCCATTGAGCAACAGGCGCAGATCATCTAGCTGCTCGACACGGCTCAGCGTGGTCTGCAAGCCGAGATCAAAGGCGGCATGCTCTACCCCGGCCAGTAACTCGTTAAAAAACGGATAATCCATCAGAATGCCGCGCAGATCCGGTGCCAGCGCATGGCCGGGCAGCAACACCATCAGGTTACGCGAGGCGCCACGGATCTGGCTCGCCCCCGGATGCAGCCGGTAACCCAGTCGCTGGGCCACGGCCTGCACCCGTTCCCGCGTATCGGTTGACACTTTGCCCGGCTTGTCATTCAGCACATAGGAGGCGGTCGCAATAGACACACCGGCTTCGCGTGCGACATCACGAATAGTCAACTTGCTCATGACAACTCCAGGCTGGTCATAACCGACATAGGGCAGAAGAGGGGACGCAATAATGCGTTGATCCGGCATAGTATACGTCCCGCGCCCATCTTGGGCGAATACAGGGCGCTCACGTGCAGAGGCAGCTCACATCTTGCGTGAGCGGCTGCCGTTCAACGACCTAGCCAAAGGCCAGCCACACCCCGACACCGGCCATCAACGAGCCGGCCACCCGATTCATCATGCGCACATTGCCACCTCGGCTGAGAAAATGGCGCAGCGTGCGCCCACCGCTGGCATAGAGTAACAAGCTGGAAAACTCGATGATCAGGATCAGCGCCACCAGCGCGGTGATCTGCGGCGCGACCGGCAAACGT
>JAYROM010000147.1:0-11318 GCA_041911695.1 Aeromonadaceae bacterium | reverse complement strand
TTGATCATGAACGAGATGGTGCCGGTATAGGCCAGAACCCAGTGACCATCCTTGTCCTTGGCCCAGTCCGGGATATCGTTCCAGGTGGAGGGCTTGTAGGGCAGGGTGATCCCTTTCTGCACTGCGATGGGGCCAAATGCATGACCAACATCACCAATATCGGCCGTGGCGTTGTCCTTCTCGGCGATGAATTTGGCAATCTCCTCGGCAGAGGTCAGATCGGTATCCATATGCTTGAGGCCATACAGACGGCCCAGGTCAGCCCAGGTGTCCTTCCAGTTGGCCCAGCTATCCGGCATGCCGACGCTGTTGACTTCGCCTTCCTTCTTGGCGGCAGTGATGAGGGCTGCGGTGTCGCCTGCAAAGGCGTTTACTGTGAAAATCACGGAGGCTGCGATCAGGGTGGTGCTCAGTTTGTTCATCGTTTCCATTCCTCTGGACTAGGTCAGACGTTTTGGGTGAAGCAATCAACGTGCCTGATTATCGACTGACCAATATGACAGTCAGTTGACGGTTAAATGAAGGTTTGTGGATTCGAAATGGGTGTCTAGGCGGGCAGTGAGCGGATGTGCTATCAATAAGCAGCAGGAAACGAGCGTAAAGGATAACGATAAAATGAATTGGACTAGTCCAGCTGAGGTGCAGGGGTTGACCCAGGCTGCTCAGATCCGCCAGACCTTGCAGGCCCAGATCGATGCCGGGTTACTATTGCCGGGCAGCCGGCTGCCGTCAGAGCGGGAACTGAGCGAGCGGTTTGCGACCACCCGCATCACCCTTAAAGAGGCGCTGGCGGCACTGGAGGCAGAGGGGCAGATCTATCGCGAGGAGCGGCGCGGCTGGTTTGTGGCAACACCGCGTTTTGTCTACGATCCGCGCTACAAGAGTCACTTCCACGCAATGGTCGAGGCGCAGCAACGTCAAATTGAGACGCGGGTGCTGCATGCCGGCTCCGTGCTGGCGACCCCGGCCCAGTGCCGACAACTGGCGTTGCCGCCCCTGAGTAATCTGCTGCGGATTGGCCGTGTCCGGCAGATTGATGCGCGCAATGTGGTCTATGTTGAGCATTTCCTGTTGCCAGCGCGTTTTCCTGATCTACTTAGTCACGACTTGAGCCAGTCACTGACGCGGTTGTATGCCGATCATTACGGTATCCGCTACGGCCGCGCGCAGTTTGATATTGTTTCCAGTGCGGCACGCGGCACAGTGGCGCGCGCGTTGAACCTGGCCGATGGCGCGCCGGTGCTGCTGATCACACGTATCAACTATGACGAGCAAGGGGCGCTGATTGACTGCGATTGTGAGTACTGGCGGCACGATGCGGTGGTGATCCGCATCGACAGCCATGACAGCTGGATGGATCAGGCCGGCTTAATCAAGCCGGACTGATTGAAGGCAAGTGCGCTGTTCAACCCGATCAGGCAGGCCAGATCAGATTGACCAGCAGCGCATAGAAGGCGGTGCCGCCCAGGATGCTCAGCAGGGCCTGGCGGCGCCACAGTTGCAGGGCCACCACAAACACCACGGCCAGGATCTGCGCGCGGGCATCTTGCCACTGTTGCCAGTGATGCACCCCCATCGCATACAGGGTCAGCAGTACCATCATCGCCACCGGCAGACGTACCGCCAGCACACGAAACCGTGGCTGATGGCTGATCAGGCGGTGCGCCATAAACGGCAAGGCGCGCAGAAAGAAGGTGATGGCCCCCATCAGCAGGATGGCCAACAAATAGTGCAGATCACTCATTGGCCAGCTCCTTATGCCCAGGTCGTGCCGGTGCCGCCCAGAGTACCAATACCAGAATCAACGAGGCGGCGAGCAGGAAATAGCCCGGTAACCAGCAGGCACAGAGCAGCGCTGCGCCCAGCCCGAGCGCCAGAGCTCCCCAGTCTTTGCGCAGGCGGATCTGCTCGACCGCCAGCACGGTAAACAGCGCGGTGAGCGCAAAATCCAGCCCGTGCACCGAGGTCGGCAAGCCGCTGGCCAGTACGACACCGATCAAGGTGCCGAGGATCCAGTAACTCTGGTTAAGCGCCACGATCTGCAGTGGTTGGCGACTGCCGCCCGGCTGTGGCGCCGAGAGTTGGCTGGCGGTCAGCAGTGAATAGGTTTCATCGGTGATACCGAACATAAAGTAGAGGCGGCGTAGCCCGCGCGGCGGCAGTAGATGAAATAACGAAAGGCCGTAAAACATATGCCGGAAGTTGACCAGCAAGGTGGCAATCGCCAGATCCAGCCAGCTGGCTTGTTGGATCAACAGCCCGATGGCGAGGTATTGCATAGCACCGGCATAAAGCAGCAGGCTCATTAACGGGGCCCAGTACCAGGTCAATCCGGCGTTCACCCACAGTACGCCAAAAACGGCGCCCAGCGGCAGATAACCCATCATCACCGGAATGGTCAGCTGCCAGATCGGTTTTTGTTGTTGGTTTGACATCACACGCTCCCTGTTTGTCGCCGGTCAGTATAACGAGGCAGACGAAGACGGGGTAGCGTGCGCGAGCGGGGGAATCAATGGGGTTGCCGCAGGGGCGTGGTGTTAACCGACTTTGTTATACAGTTCGCGCGAGCCGGTGACCATGTCGGTCAGCTCCAGCTGGTTATCCTTGACGCAGGCCATGGCATCGTCGGCGTTTTCCAGATCGAGCAGGTAGCAGTCATGAGCCTTGGGCAGCGAGCTGTAGGGGTGTTCACCCTGACGAAACGGCGTGGCAAATAGAACCTTGCTGTCGGTGATGGTCAGCGTCACCTTGTCCACCGTCTCCATCAGCAGGTGCTGTTGCGGGATGGTGATCCCGGCATGGCTGGCATGGTGCAGATAATAGTCCTTATCCGGTTTCCACTGGCCTTCCAATGGTGAGTCATCAAACGTATCAAAGGTCATGATGCCAGCGGTAATCACCAAGGCCATGCACATCAGGAATTTCATCGGTGTCCTCATGCGGTCGGGTACAGCAAAGCTGCAGCGCGGGGGAGTGACCGCTATGATTCCCGAAACCGTCAGCGCAAGTTCAAACCCCAACCAAACGAAGATCAGATCCCTAGGCGTTCAGTACATGTGACGTAACAGGGCGAGTTGGGCAGAGATTTCTCCTGACTTGGTCGGTAGTTAACGTCACATCTATAACCTGTTGGCAGAGGCGTTCCCGATTGCAGTAATGGCTACTGTAGAGGATCGGGATTTCAATCAGGCCGATAGCCCACGCCAGGCGCTTGGCTAACTCGAGTGAACTGTCCTCATGCTCACGCCAGATAACCTGCCGCCCCTGCAACAGGGAGAAGCTGAGGTGTTGGGCCAGCCGTTTCAGCTCCTGTTCGATAGCGCTGATCTCATGCTGGTTGGGATGATGCTGGAAACAGTGGGCAATCTGCACGGGCCTGCCCAGTTGGTCAGACGCGTAACCGCCAAAGTCCGGCATGATCTTGATGATCGATGGCTGACTGTTCATGTTCTGTGTGCTCTGTTGATTATCGTGGCCGACCGCGCTCATGGCGGGTCGTGCAGGCTGCCGCTGCGCAAGCAATGACAGGATGCTATGAGCTTAGAGAGCGCATGACCGGCAGATTGCTGGCTGGATCAAGAAAATCTACATGGGAAAGCGGGATCGATTTGAAATGTGAGTTTTCGCACGATATTCGAATGAATGGTCTTCGTTCGGTACTTTTTTGCATGGTGCCGCGCGAGATCGCCAGCTTATCCCGAACTCCGCCGACTGTTTGGTGGTCTTTAGCAAAAAATTAGATAACGATGGCTTTTATTGTTGGTTCCGGTCACGGTCGGGGGTGGGTAATGTGTCATTCATTCGAGCATGAGGCTCGTTATCTACTGAATTATGAATGGGAGACGTGGTTATGAAGTTCAAGTCACTGGTTCTGGTTGGCGCACTGCAATTGGCTGCTCTGGGTGTCGCTCACGCGGCCGATTTGGCGGATGTGAAGGCGGCTGGCGCACTGCGCATCGGTACCGAAGGCACCTACGCTCCGTTCACCTTCCATGATCAGAGCGGCAAACTGGTCGGTTTTGATGTGGAAATCGCCGAGGCGATTGCCAAGCAACTCGGCGTCAAGGCGCAGTTTGTTGAAGGCAAGTGGGATGGTCTGATCGCCGGTATCGATGCCAAGCGCTATGACGTAGTCATCAACCAGGTCGGCATTACCGCAGAACGCCAGGTCAAGTATGACTTCTCCGAGCCGTATATCGTCTCCAAGGCCGTGGTGCTGGTGCGCAACGACAACCAGGATATCAAGGGCTTCGCTGATCTGAAGGGCAAGAAGTCAGCCCAGTCACTGACCAGCAACTTTGGCAAGCTGGCGCAGGCCAACGGTGCCGAACTGGTCGCAACCGATGGTTTCAATCAGTCGGTTGAACTGGTACTGTCTCGCCGAGCTGATGCCACCATCAATGACAGCCTGTCCTACCTGGACTTCAAGAAGCACAAGCCGGATGCCCCGCTGAAGGTTGCAGCTACCCAGGACAGCGCCGACAAGTCCGGCGTGTTGCTGGCCAAGGGTCAGCCTGAATTGCTGGCGGCTATCAACAAAGCGCTGGTTACCATCAAGGCCGACGGCACCTATCTGAAGATCTCTGACAAGTACTTCGGCACTGACGTATCCAAATAATCACCCTGTGCAGCAAGGAGTTTTAAGTGCCTGCCTGGACGCAGTTAATGCTTGATTCTTTCTGGCCCCTCCTTAAGGCGGGGCTAGTTTTTACCGTTCCGTTAACCCTGATCACCTTTATCGCTGGTACCAGTCTCGGTTTTGTCACGGCACTGGTTCGCCTTTACGGCCACTGGTCGCTGGTGGCAGTGGCCAGGTTCTACGTCTGGTTAATTCGCGGCACACCGCTGCTGGTGCAGCTGTTCCTGATTTTCTACGGATTACCCAGTGTCGGCATTACGCTGGATGCGTTCACCGCCGCATTGATTGGCTTTACGCTGAACGTCGGGGCTTATACCTCCGAGGTGATCCGCGCCACGCTCTCCGCGGTACCGCGCGGGCAGTGGGAAGCGGCGTACTCCATCGGCATGAGCTGGTTTCAGGCGATGCGCCGGGTCATCCTGCCACAAGCCGCACGAATTGCTGTACCACCACTGTCCAATACCTTTATCTCGCTGGTGAAAGATACCTCGCTGGCGGCGGCAGTGACGGTACCGGAATTGTTCCAGGCCGCACAGCGTATCGCCGCCGCGACCTACGAGCCGTTGATCCTGTATATCGAAGCGGCGGTGATCTATCTGGTGTTCAGCTCAGTATTGTCTGCGCTGCAAACCCGTCTGGAAGCCAAATTGGCTGGCGATGCGACTGCTGAGGAGACCCGCGCATGATTACCCTCACTGGCATTGACAAGTTCTTTGGGTCTAGTCAGGTGTTGCATGGCATTGACTTGTCATTGCGCGAAGGCAGCGTGACGGCGTTGATTGGTCCGTCGGGCAGTGGCAAAAGCACCTTGCTGCGTTGTGTCAATCTGTTGGAGATACCGCAGGCTGGTCGGCTCAAGCTCGGCGAGGCCGAAATTGATTTCAGTCGTCAGGCGCGCCCGCATCGTAAGCAGATCCAGGCGATCCGCGTGCAGACCGGGATGGTGTTCCAGAGCTTCCAGCTGTTTCCGCATCTGTCGGTGATCGCCAATGTGATGGAAGGGCTGATCACGGTACAGGGCTGGCAACCGGCCGCTGCGCGCGAACGGGCGGGCGCGTTGCTGGAGAAGGTCGGTATGAGTCACAAGGCCAATGTGGCCCCGGCCACCTTGTCAGGCGGTCAACAGCAGCGTGTGGCGATTGCTCGAGCCTTGGCGCCGTCACCGCGCGTGTTGCTGTGCGACGAGCCAACCTCAGCACTCGATCCGGAATTGGCTCAGGAGGTGGTTGCGGTACTGCGCCAGCTGGCCAGCGAAGGCACCACCATGCTGATGGCCACCCATGATTTGCGCTTGGCTGCCAATGTGGCACAACAAGTGGTGTTCCTCGAGTCGGGGCGGATTGTCGAGCAGGGCCCAGCCCAGCAGATCTTCGCCACCCCGCAACAACAGCGCACCCGCGCCTTTGTGGCGACACTCACCGGCGGTGTCCCGGAAAACTGGGAAATTTGATGGTTCAGGCCAGCACTTGCTGGCCTTTTTCATTCTGGTTGGTCTCATTTAACTACCCCGTCGCGCTGCGTCATATTGGGCTGGCTAAAAGTCGCGCGGAAAACGCTTTTCTCGTCATTTTGCCTCTTTGACTGTTAATAAATTACGTTATGCTGCCCATCCGGGCCCAGCAGAGGCCCGCGCAGCTCACCGGCGACGGTGCTGCCTTACATAACGAAAATTGCTACGGTTTTGCTTACAAGGATACCTGCTTATGAACGGACTGTTGCAGCCGGCAATACGGCTCGGACACCGCTTGTCGTTCCGCGCGAAATTTCTCTTATGGTCAGCCTTGATGCTGATCCCGTTACTCTATGGCATGGGCTCGTTGGTGTTGCGGTTGCAGCATGACGTGCAGGTTGCCCGTAGTGAGGCCTCGGGCAGCCAACTGTTGGCCCCTTTACCACAGATTGAATCGGCACTGTTGCAGCAGCGTCGCCTGTTAAGCCTTCAATTCCATGAGCAGAAGCCGGACGGCTTGGCGGCGCAGATCACCACCAATGCGCAGCAGATCACCCAGTTGCTCAGCCAATGGCACCAGCAGTTGCAACAAGCTGGGGAGCGCCAGGCGGTCGGGGCGGTGGGGCAGTTGGATCAGGACTGGCAACAGGCGAACAAAGCTGAAAACAGTAATGTGACCGACGTTACCCGTCGTTATGACCAACTGCTGACCACGGTACATGCGCTGTATAAGCGTTATGCTGCCGAGCGCGGTCTGGTGCAGGACCCGGATATCTCTGGCTACTACATGGTGCAGTTGACCACCGACCGTCTGCCTTATCTGCGCGATCTACTGGGACAACTGCGTGACCGCGGTGCGCTGGTGGCCGACTTCGGCCTGTTCCAGGCGCAGGATTATGCCGGCATGCGTTTCCGTCTCGACTTGTTGCAGGCCGGCGTCCACGCGCTGCAGACCGATCTGGGGCTGCTGTATGAGCTGGACAGCACCGCCCGAGGCGCCTTGCAGTCGCAGACCCAAGCGGTGTTCAGTCAGATTGGTGCGGCCAGCCAGCTGATCGAAGACAAGATGATGAAAGATCAGAATGTGCAGCTGACACCTGAACAATTGCTGACTCAGGGCGATGCCCTGGACAAGCAGTTGCAACAACTGCAAGCAGAGGCCTGGCAGCGTCTGGATCAAGGGCTCAAGCTGCGTGAGCAGGCCAGCCTGATGGAGTTTTATGGTGTGCTGGGCGTGGTCGGTGGCCTGTTGCTGGTGTATGGCTATCTGATGTTGGGCGCCTATCTGGCCTTGCAGCAGACGGTACATGCGGTGCGAGCCGTGGCTGCGCGCGTCAATACGCAGGATTTGTCCCAGTCGATCCCGGTGGTCGGACAGGATGAGTTGGCGGCCATCAGCCGTGATTACAACCAGACACTGCAAACCTTGCGAGGGTTGATGGAGCAGGTACGTCAGACGGCGATGCAAGTGGTCACCCAGGCGGAAACCATCGCGGATCGTACCGGTAGCGCCGAGCAGGCGATTGCCGGTCAGCAAGGGGAGACCCATCAGGTTGCGGCAGCTGTGCGTCAGCTGGGCGCCACCTCGCTGGATATGGCGAGCCATGCGGTGTTGGCTTCCGACATGACGCGCGCCACCCAGCAGAGTGTCGACAGCGGTGAGCGGGTGATTGGCCGCACGCTGGGCGCGCTGGACAGTATTCACCACAGCGTGGAGGACACCGCTTCGCAGGTGACCCGCTTGGTCGAGCAGTGCGCCAATATCGGTGGTGTGGTCGATGTCATTCAGGGTGTCGCCGAACAGACCAACCTGCTGGCGCTCAATGCCGCGATTGAAGCTGCACGAGCTGGCGAGTTGGGTCGCGGCTTTGCGGTGGTGGCGGACGAGGTTCGTTCGTTGGCCGCGCGGACACGCAATTCAACCACAGAGATCCAACGCATGATCGAGCAGTTGCAAGGTGATGCGCAAGGGGCCTCCAGCGCGATGGCGGCGGTGGCCAGCCAGACCCAGGAGGGGGCCGGTTTGGCGCAATCAGTCAAGCAGGCGCTGGTCGAGATCACCGGTCAGGTGACCCGTATGGTGGATACCAATACGGTGATGGCCAGTGCGATTGAAGAGCAAACTGCCGTGGTCAGCGATATTGAGCGTAATATCGAGTTGATTTCGGCTGGCAGTGACGAGACCCTGCAGGTAGCGCTGGCTGCCCGCGAGGCAGCGGTCACCATCCACGATCAGACCATGTCCTTACGGCAGATGGTGCAAGGCTTTACCCTGTAAACTGCAGTGCGCACGGTAACGATGCGTGCGCCTTGTCGGTGGTGCGCTGAGATACGATTTTGCAATTGGGGCTGCCTGGCAGCCCCGTTTGCTTTTCAATCCACGCGGAGGGCGGGCAGCTGTTAGAAGGTCGCGCCCAAGCTGAGATACTGACGCCACTCCTTATCATTTTCGAACGCCTTATATTGTTCATCCTGTGCCTGCACATCGACCCAATCCAATTCGGTGCGCCAGGCTAAGCGGAAGCGATCATTCAGATAGTAACGCACCCCCATCTGGCTACTCAGGCTATGCCGCAGGCTGATGAACGGCGACGGTTGCGACAAAAAGCGCTTGTAACTGCCGTCGGTAAACACCTCGACACGCCGCGACCAGAACGGCTGGCGGTAGTCCCAGCCAAAGGCCACAAATGGCAACTCGTTCCGCGCATTGGCCTCATGCGTCTCTAATGAACTGTCGTCGACCCAACGCATCCGGCTATTCCCGCCTTGCACCATCAATTCCAGACGTTGCTGGCGATCATTGAAGAAGCGGTAACCCGGGCCGGTGGCATAGTCGAGCTCCAGCGAGGGGGAGGCCAGCAAGTTGTAGCGATAATCCAGCTCGCTACGCCAGTACCAGCTATCGCCAATAAAATAGTCGACCTTGGGGATTAGACGATACTTATGGGTCTGGGTGGCGGTGTCGGTCGTTTCATAGGTGTAGCCAGCCTGCAGTGTATAACGCCGTAACCGGCTGGCCAGCTCACTGTCCAGTGCCAGGTTAAAGTCATCGCGTCGGCTACCATTGCGCTTGAGTTTGGCGTTGACATCGGCCGAGCCGGTCCAGAACCAGTGGGCATCTTCCGGCACTTCGGGCTTGCTATGTGGGTCGGAGCGTTTGGCGGCGGTCAAGCTGCGTTGGTCGGGGGTTTCGATACGCCAGCGCTGTACGGCCTGGCGCTGGATAGTAAAGGGTTTGCCATAGGCGGTGGCGATGCGAATGGTCGCCTTGTCGATCGCCTCAATGCGGCCACTCAGCCGATCGCCGTTGACCATCCAGACCACATCCGCCTGCACAGGCAGCGCCCAACACAACGCACACAGCACTGTGCAGGCGAGAAACAGGGTATAACGAGAGGTTTTCATGATATCCACGGTGTCTGGCTAAGGCTTGGTCGTCGAGTGATAGACCCCGACCAGTATCTGCCCGCACCGGCGGGCCGGGCCATAATGACACCCTTGCTCTGGCCTGCCAACCTTGATGGCTAGCCGAAGAAGCAGCCGTACTCGTCTTCGCGAATCACATCAAAAAACTGATCGGGATGGCGCACCGTTGGCGTGGGTTTATAACGGTGCCAGCGTTGGTCACTGCCGAGATGATAAATCTGCCAGACCCCTTGGGTTTGCACATAGGTTGCACGTGCTATCGGGTACTCTCGCCGCACCATCACCTGCTCCAGCGGGAAGGGGCGGATGGCCAGCAGTTCGATACTTCGGCCTTCGATGCGGCAGGCGTAGTCAAGTTGATCGCGCAAGCAAAGCGGCGGGCGACATGTGGCCATAAAGCGGTCAATCGCGCGTTGGCAGCGTTTGAGTGACAGTTCATCCCAGACCATGGGTGACTCCTTACAACCTTGGGATCGATGAGAGACTCAACCGGATAATGCTCAACTCAAGCATTACAGAGTTGGGGAGGTCTGTCATGTTCCCTGGTCGGGAATCGCCGATGACGGCACAGAAAAGCGCTTGCGCGCACAGGCCGACTTACCTGAGCGCGGCAGGGGGGTGTCAGGCTAGCACAGCAGCGCGTACACCAGGATGCCCATCAGTAGGCAGTGCGTCGCGACCGCCATCCAGAAGTGGCTCATAAACGCCTCTTTGCTGCGTTTATGCATAAAATACGATTGTGCCAGCAGCGCGCCAGGCCAACCACCGCATAGGGCATAAAGGTTCAGTGTGCGCTCCGGGATGCGCCAGCAGTGACGCTGCGCGGCCCGCTTGTCCAAACCATAAAGGATAAGGGCGAGCGTGCTCATCACCAGGTAAATCAGTCCCGGCCAGACCATGCTGTGGCCATGTTGCCAGATCCAGATGCCCAGCAAGGGCAGTGTGATCAGCAGCGCCAAGGGGGACAACCAGCTCTGGTAAAACGTCGGGCAAGGGCCCGGCGTGCGCGAGGCAATCTGCGCCGAGGAGAGAAATTCAATATGCTCTGCCAACGGCCGGCCATGATTGTCTTCTGTCAGCTGGTAACTGATGGCATCGTGCTCCACCGGGCGGCGAGATCCATCCCGAAATGCGCGAATATGCACGAAGGCGCGTACGCCGCCGTTGTCCGGCTCTACAAAGCCGAATCCGCGTTCTTCATTCCAGTGGGTGATTTTACCGTACCAGCGCATTCACATTAGCCATCATGTTGATATTCCTAAGACAGTCACATCCTACCTGCAACCAGGCGGGATTGCCTAAACCCGATCTATACCGGATGCCATCTCTACTTCGCGGGCGCGCCCATGAATCGCGGCTGTCCGGGGTAAGGGGCGACCTGGTATCGGCTGGGCTGGGGACAGAACAGACAGATTGCTCATGAAAAAAGCAAACGAACTCACTGGCTTGCAAAATCAGATGATCGCACTTGCCTGACGGAATGAAGGTCGTTATGATGCGCCCCACTTGAGCGATACAGCATCGCCAAGTGGTGTGCGTCCTTAGCTCAGCTGGTTAGAGCACCACCTTGACATGGTGGGGGTCGGTGGTTCGAGTCCACTAGGACGCACCATATTGAGATAACGTTTCGAAGTCGCTGCGTCCTTAGCTCAGTTGGTTAGAGCACCACCTTGACATGGTGGGGGTCGGTGGTTCGAGTCCACTAGGACGCACCATTCGAAGCAATACTCTCCTGCAACACCCTAATGCGTCCTTAGCTCAGCTGGTTAGAGCACCACCTTGACATGGTGGGGGTCGGTGGTT
>JAYROM010000146.1:0-4582 GCA_041911695.1 Aeromonadaceae bacterium | reverse complement strand
TACAGCGCAATGAAGGTCAAGGACGGTATCGTCGACCGCTTCTCCAAGCGGTGCGGACAGCGACCGAGCATTGAGCGTCAACAACCGGATATCCGCGTGCTGGTCCATCTGAACCATCGCAAGGAAGAGGCCAGCGTGACGCTGGACTTGTCCGGCCCGGCTCTGCACCAGCGCGGTTACCGTGGTGGTACCGGTGAGGCGCCACTGAAGGAGAACCTGGCGGTGGCGATGCTGCAACGCGCAGGTTGGCAAGGCGAGCCCTTGCTGGACCCGATGTGCGGTTCAGGCACGCTGCTGATTGAAGCTGCCATGATGAAGGCGGATATGGCGCCGGGTCTGCTGCGCCGTCGTTATGGCCTGACCTCCTTGGCCAACTATGATGAGACGCTGTGGCAATCCTTGCTTACCGAGGCCAGGGAGCGCATGCGTACCGGCCTTCAGGCGCTGCAAGGTAGCATCTTTGTCGGACACGATATCAATCCGAATGTACTGGCTCGCGCCAGGGATAATGCACGTGCCGCCTGTGTCGATGGTTTTATCCGCTTTAGTCAGGGCGATGTGGCGACCCTTGCCAATCCGTCACCGGCCTTGCCGGGACTGGTGCTGACCAACCCACCGTACGGCGAGCGACTCGGTGAGATGCCGGCACTGCTTAGCCTCTATCAATCCCTCGGCCAATCCCTGCGCCAGTCGTTCCAGGGGTGGAAGGTGGCCGTACTGTCCTCTTCCGCTGAGTTGCTGAGTTGCTTGCGCCTGCGCGCTGATCGTCAGTACCGCCTGTATAACGGCGCGTTAGAGTGCCAGTTCCGCCTGTATCAGATTGCGGTGGATTCGGTGGCATCTACCAAGACCGTGGCTGAGGATTTTGCCAACCGACTGCGCAAGAACTTGCGCCAGCTGGAAAAGTGGGTTCGCCAAGAAGGGCTGGATGCCTACCGCATCTACGATGCCGATCTGCCGGAATATAACGCTGCGCTGGATATGTATGGGGAGTATCTGGTTATTCAGGAATATGCCGCGCCCAAGACCATCCCAGAGAATATTGCCCGCCAGCGCTTCCTGGATCTGGTGCAGGCGGCGGTCAGTGTGACCGGCGTACAGGGGCAGCATGTCGTCCTCAAGGTGCGTGAGCGCCAGAAAGGGGAGAACCAGTACCAGAAGATGGACACCGAAGGGCGCCAGTTTGTGGTCCATGAGTATGGGGCACAGCTGCTGGTTAACTTGTGGGATTACCTGGATACCGGCCTGTTCCTCGACCACCGACTGACCCGTCGCATGCTGGGCCAGATGGCCAAGGGCACCCGTTTCCTGAACCTGTTTGCCTATACCGGCTCAGCCACCGTGCATGCCGCGCTCGGCGGCGCCACGCAGACCACTACGGTTGATATGTCGCGTACCTATCTGAATTGGGCACGGGACAACTTGCGCCTGAACGGTGTGCTGGATCGCCGTCACCGGTTCGAACAGGAAGATTGTTTGCGTTGGCTGTCGGCCTGCCAGGAGCAGTTTGATCTGATCTTTATCGATCCGCCGACCTTCTCCAACTCCAAGCGCATGGACCAGACGTTTGATGTGCAGCGTGACCATCTGCTACTGATGCAGGATCTGCAGCGCATCCTAGCACCAGGCGGGACCTTGGTGTTCTCAAACAATAAGCGTCACTTCAAGATGGATTTGGATGGGTTGGCCGAGTTGGGGCTGCATGCCACCAATATCAGTAGCAAGACGCTGCCCAAGGATTTCGCCCGTAATCCGCACATCCATAATTGCTGGATTATCCGCCATCTGGCGGATGTCATGCCGGCCGGTAGCGCTGACTAAACGCAAACAGGAAGCTAAGTACACATGGCTGTATTTTCGTTGCAACAGGCGTATCTCTCCTACAGTGATGCGCCGTTGCTGGATCATGTTGACCTGCAGATTGAAGCAGGGGAACGACTGTGCCTGGTCGGTCGTAACGGGGCAGGGAAGTCCACCTTGATGAAGGTCATCTCCGGCGAATTGCCGCTCGACGATGGCCGTCGCATTCATTTGCAGGACCTGAAAATTGCCCGTCTGGAGCAGGACCCACCGCAAAGCAGCACTGAATCGGTGTTTGATTATGTGGCGCAAGGGTTGAGTGAGATGGGGGCCCTGTTGCAACGCTGGCACCAACTGACGTTGCAGGTGGCGCATGCGCCGACCGATGCCAATATCAATGCACTGAGTCGATTGCAATCCGAGATCGACCATGCGGATGGCTGGCAATTCGACACCCGTATCCAGCAGGTGCTCAGCTTGCTGGAGCTCGATGCCGATGCGCTGCTCTCCTCGCTCTCCGGCGGTTGGTTGCGCAAGGTTGCCTTAGCACGCGCCTTGGCCAGTGCGCCCGATCTGCTGTTGCTCGATGAGCCGACCAACCACCTCGACATTGCTGCCATTCAGTGGCTGGAGCAGTTTCTGCGTGATTTCCGCGGCGCAATTGTCTTTATCAGCCACGATCGTGAATTCATCCATCGTCTGGCAACCCGCATCGTTGATCTTGATCGCGGGCAGATCTCCTCCTGGCCGGGTGATTACGACAGTTATCTGGCCGCAAAGGAAGAGGCATTGCGGGTAGAGGCGCTGCACAATGCCGCGTTCGACAAGAAACTGGCACAGGAAGAGGCTTGGATCCGTCAGGGGATCAAGGCACGGCGAACGCGTAATGAAGGCCGGGTCCGTGCATTAAAAGCATTGCGTCGGGAACGATCTGACCGTCGTAATGTCCAAGGTTCTGCACGCCTGCTGGTTGATGAAGCAGCGCGCTCTGGCAAGTTGGTCTTTGAAGCAGAACAGCTGAATTACCAGATCGACGGACGTCCACTGGTCAGCGACTTTTCGTTCCAGGTGTTGCGCGGTGACAAGATTGCACTGATCGGCCCAAATGGCTGTGGCAAAACCACGTTGATCCGTCTGCTGCTCGGTGATTTGGCGCCTACTTCGGGGGTCTTGCGTACCGGGACGCGTTTGGATGTCGCCTATTTCGATCAGTATCGTGAGCAACTCGATCCTGATAAGACCGTTCTCGATAACTTGGCGGAAGGGAAAACGGAAGTCGAAGTCGGCGGCCGACGTCGTCATGTGCTCGGCTATCTGCAGGACTTCCTGTTTGAACCGAAGCGGGCATTGACCCCGGTGCGGGCTTTGTCAGGCGGCGAGAAAAATCGCTTGTTGCTGGCGCGTTTGTTCTTACGCCCCTGTAACTTGCTGGTATTGGACGAGCCGACTAACGATCTGGATATTGAAACGCTGGAGTTGTTGGAGGAGTTGCTGGCTGAATATCAATCAACCCTGCTCCTGGTCAGCCATGACCGCCGCTTCATTGATAATACCGTGACCCATTCATGGTATTTTGAGGGGGATGGACGGATCAGCGAATATGTAGGGGGCTATGCTGACCTGATGGCACAGCGTAGCCAGATGCCAGCGGATAAACCGCGTAAGGATAAAGAGCCCGAAAAGAACAAGCCAGCAACGGCCGCCACCGTATCGTCAACAGATGGTGTTGTGCGCAAAAGCCGCAAGCTGTCATACAAGTTTCAGCAAGAGCTGGAGGCATTACCGGCGCGACTTGAAGCGTTGGAAACGCAACTGGCGACACTGCAGGCGCAAGTTAATGCGCCAGATTTTTTCACAAGCGCTCAGGATGATGTGCAGTCGGTATTGAGTCGATTGTCGGCCTGTGAGGCTGAATTGGAAGCAGCTTTCCTGCGTTGGGAAGAGCTCGAAGCGATGAAACAAGAGGATTAATGCCTTGAAGAAAAGCAAGTTGAGCCTGTTGGTAACTCTGGCCGTCCTGTCGGGTGGTAGCTATTCCGCGATGAGCCATGCGGCTGATACGGCGTTTTACCAGATCTCCGAAATTACCTCTTCCAGCGCGTCCAACTATGGGCCCTGGCCAACCGCCATGGCAACCGACAAGAGCGTTGCCAGCCTGACGGTCACCAATGACTGGTTCTCGTATTTTAATATGGCCCCGATGGGGATGGATCTGAACGAGCGTTTCCGCTATGAGCTGGGTTGTACCAGCCAGATGTCATCAGACATGTGCAGCGGCTTCTGGGACGGCGGAGCCAACCGTGCGGAGCAGTGGCGTAAAGATACCATCACCTATACCAATCAGGCGACTTCGCTGGTTAACGGCTCATCGCAGACTGAGGCCGACGGGATTGTTAAAGGGCTGGGGGCGAGCAGTGACGAGTTTGTCGGCTATAAGATCGCCTCATCCAGCGAGAACGGTTACTACTACCCGCGTGTCGGGATTGCAACCATCAGTGGCGTCACCACTGAACTCGCTGCGCCCAGCTCGTTTAGTGGGGTAGGGAGCTACAGCAGTGCCAACACCCTGTTGGATCTGGGAGACGGTACCTATCTGGTCGGCGGTACGGCCAATACCGATGTGGCGGCACCGGGTTCCTCACTGAGCTACTGCTACAACGGCGACACCTACAAGAACGGTGAATATCGCTACTGCCCGGGTTTCAATACCCAAGCCGCGCTGTGGGTAGTCACGCCGTCGGCGACTTCAGAAACCGCCTCCTTAGCCACCTCCTATTACGAT
>JAYROM010000145.1:0-2956 GCA_041911695.1 Aeromonadaceae bacterium | reverse complement strand
TTCAAGTGTGACGAGCTGATTTTGGGAAAAACAGATGCCGATTCAAGGGCGCTTACAGTCAATCAGCAATCCCAGCCCATCTAGTTGCAATTCATGGCAAGAGCCGGTGACACCGGTGGCACCGCCGTGATGGATAAGTTGATAGCGCATGGTTGGTCCTCCGGCATGACGAAGAGGCAAGGGTGCCGGAGAGGATGGCGGCGGGATACTGTCAGATTCGAAATCAAAGAGGAGAGAGACGAGAAGCGAGAGGCGAGAGGCGAGAGGCGAGAAGCGAGAAGCAGGGATAAACAGCGGAAGACAACCCTCCCCGGAATGGGGAGGGTTAAAGGAACGTATTGCAGCCTACAAGGTCGGCGGCAAGGTCGGCGGCAAGCTTACTCGGCTTGCTCCTGCTCCTTATCCCGGCTCTTGTAGTGATACTGGTAGTAACCGTAATTACCGTAGTAACTGCTGGCCTTACGTTCGACGGCGTTGAGCAGTACACCCTTGACGGTGACACCGTTCTGCTCGAAGCGACGGATCGCCACTTCGACCTCTTTCACCGCGGTCTGCGCAAAGCGGGCTACCAGCAGGGAGGCGCCGACATGCTGGCCAACGATGGCCGCATCGGTCACCGCCAGGATCGGCGGGGTATCGACCAGCACATAGTCATAGTGCGCACTGGCCCAATCCAGCAACTCCTTCATCCGCGCATGCATCAGCAGTTCGGCCGGGTTCGGCGGCACGGCACCGCGACAGATAAAGTCGAGGCTCTCGAAACCGGAAGCCATGATCGCCTCCTGCATCGTCACCTGACCGGCCAGATAGGCGCTTAATCCCGGCCCCATCTTGTGGCCCATCACGCGCTGCATATAGCCCTTACGCATGTCAGCATCAATCACCAGCACCCGCTTACCGCCCATCGCCAGTACGGCCGCGAAGTTGGTCGACACGAAGGTCTTCCCCAGATACGGGCCTGGGCCGGTGATCATCACAATATTGTTACGCGCTTCGAGCATGGCAAAGTGCAGGCTGGTGCGCAGGCTACGCAACGCCTCCATCGCCAGATCAGCCGGATTACGCGCCGCCAGCAGTGATTCCTGTAGCGGGAAAATATGCTTGCGATGCTTGGCCTGCTTCTGCTTGATGGCAGCCTGGTCAGCCGAATACGGAATCGAGGCATAGACCGAGATCCCCAGCTCCTCGAGCTGCTCCGGGCTTTCGACCCCGCGGTGGAACGCCGCACGCAACAGCACCAGCCCGACCGACAACATGCCGCCCAGTAGGGTGGCCAGCACCACCACCAGTGCCTTTTTCGGTTTCACCGGCTGGCTGTCGACCGCGGCGTCATCAATGATACGCACGTTGCCGATGGTGCCGGCCTTCATCACATTCAGCTCCTGCTGCTTGTTCAGCAGTTGCACGAAAATATCCTGATCGACCTGCACATCACGGGTCAGGCGCAGTATCTCCTGCTGGGTCTGCGGCAGGCGCTTGATGCTCTTGTTCAGATCATTCTTGGTGTTGAGCAGGGTCTGGCGCTTATCCATCAAAGCGACAAAAGCCGGATGCTGGCGGGTATACAGTTGCTGCAACTCGGCTTCGCGGAAAGTCAGGTCATTCAACTGCTTTTCCACATTAACCATGGTGTCCAGCGCAGCCTTGGCCTCCAGCGACAGATCCACCGAGTCATTCTTCTGCCGGTAGGCATTCAGTTGCTCTTCCGCCTTGTTCAGATCGGCTTTGACCTGCGGCAGATGGTCTTTGAGGAAATCAAGGCTCTTCTGTGCTTCCTCGGTCTTGCGCATCACATTCTGCTGCAGATAGTTCTGGCTGATGCTATCAACCACCGCGCGGATCTGCGCACGGTCAATGCCCTCCAGCGCCAGCGACAGAATGCCGGTATTCTTGCCGCGTTCGGCCACCTGGAAATCTTGCTGCAGGTCACCCACCACATCCAGGACCGGACGTTTGGTCAGGATAAAGCGCTGCCCGGCCGGTGCGGCCATATCGGCAATCGCCAGCGTTACCCCAGCTTGTTGCAGCGGCTCGCCCACCACACCGGCGACCGGTTCACCGGCAATATCCAGCGTATAATGGGTCGCATCCTGTACCGTCAGGGTCAGGCGCTCACCCAACCAGGCTTCCGGCACCTCGAACTTGGCGACCACCAGTTGCGGCGACGGCTTGCCCTGCAAGCGCGCCAGACCGCGGCCCACCAGCGGGAAGAATTTCGGGGTCACCTGGTTGTCGAGGCGCAGATCCTGCACAGTCCGCCCAATCACCATACGTGAGGTCAACAGCTCGATCTCGGTCGCCGATTCGGGCTGATCTGCGCCCAGCGCCTGGGCCATATCCCCCAGCAAGGCGGTACCACTGGCCTTTTTTTCCACCTGCAGCAGGGCCGTGGCCTTATAGACCGGCGTGGCCAGCAGGGCATAGCCGAGCCCGACCAGCAGGCAGCAGAGCGTGATGGAAATGATCCACCAGCGGCCATCCACCAGCAGACCGAGCAGTTTCCCCAAATCCAGTGTTTCCCGCTCCGCTGACGCAGTCCGAGAACGGCTACGCTCCGCAGAAGAAGCAGTCGTCATTGTTTTATCAGTCCATGTAGTAATAAAAAGACCTGGCCGGTGCCGCGCACAGCCCCTGCCCTGTCTTGCCCGCACACAGGTCTATAGTCGTGCCGCCCAAGCGGTGGCGCCTTGCGCCAGTTGGGTATACACATGCTCGTAGACCTCACGACTTAAACGGTAAGGGTCAGGGATATCACTCTCCTGCTGCCAGCGGCCAAACAGCATGGTCTTGCCATGCGCGCCCGGATCGATGGCGGTCACGGCGGCGATATGCTTGCGCTCCATCACCAGGATCAGATCCGCCTGCTGGCAGAGCGAGCGCGTCAGTTGCCGCGCACAGTGCCCGTCTAGCGAGAGCCCCCGCCCGGCCGCCACCTCGGCCGCAAGGGCGGCCGGCT
>JAYROM010000144.1:0-81282 GCA_041911695.1 Aeromonadaceae bacterium | reverse complement strand
GACTGCCAACAAACCGGTTGCCGGTACTATCCAGGCGGTGCGCAAGAGTGATAACAGCGCCAGTTGCGTGCCGGCGTTTGCCAGCGTTACGCGGACGGTCAACTTCTGGAGTGGTTACAGTAATCCGACCTCGACGGTGAATACCGCGGCGCCGGCCATCAAGGTCAATGGCACCGCTATCGGCAAGTCCTCCGCAGCGGCGACGGCGCTGAGTCTGGCCTTTGATGCGACCGGCAAGGCGGCGTTGACCAGCGTCAATTATACCGATGCCGGCGAAATGATCCTGAATGCCAGCTATAGCGGCTCCAGCGCCAACAACGACAGTGGGTTGACGCTGACCGGTAGCGATACTTTTGTCAGCGCCCCGGCGGGGATCTGCATCGCCCCGGCGACCACCTGTAGCGCGGGGGATGCCAGTTGTCCGGCCTTCAAGCGGGCGGGGGAGACGTTCAGCGTTAGCTTGACACCGGTGGCCTGGGAGAGCGATAGCGATACCGATCTGTGCACCGGCAATGCGGTGACACCGAACTTTGCCCTGTCCGGCATCGCGCTGGGCAGTACCCTGCTGGCCCCCAGTGGTGGCGCTGCCGCCAGCCTGGCGGTCAGCCGTTATGACCATGTTGCCAGTGCTAGCGCGACGCAGACGGTGAGCCAGTCGCTGAGCGAGGTCGGGGTGTTCCGCCTGACCGCCACCCCACCAACCTATCTGGGGGTGACGATTCCGGCTAGCCAGAGCGCGCCGGTCGGGCGCATCACGCCCTATGATTTCTACCTCTCTGGCGGTGCGCTGACGCCGGCCTGCAATGCCGATTTCAGCTATATGGATCAGCCATTTGGCGTCACCTATACCCTGACGGCTCGCAACAGCAGCGGCGCGACCACCACCAACTACACCGGCAGTTTTGCCAAGGGCACGACGGCACTGGTGGCGGAAAATGGCGATGACGGGGTGGACCGCTCCAGTCGGTTGTCGACGATCAGCGCCAGCTGGAGCAAGGGGATCCAGAGCGTGAGCGCGGCCCCGGTGACCTTCTCGCGGCTGGCGGAGACGACGCCGGATGGGCCGTTCAGTTCGCTGGCGGTCGGGGTGTCGGTGGCGGCGAACGATACCTTGAGTGCGGCGCTGACCAATGCGGATATGAACCCAGCCACCGCCGGCACCTGCACGACCTGTACCGCCGGCAAGCTCGGTACTCAGCGCCTGCTGGCCGGACGGCTAAATGCCGGGTCAGCACGCGGCGCGCCGGAGAGTGCACAGGTGGTGCCGCTGCAACTGGAGTACTGGAGCGGCACGGCGTGGACGCGCAATACCGCCGACAGCTGCAGCCAGTTGATGCTCGGCAACAGTGGCGGCTTCTTGTTCGATCGCACCTGGAATGCGTCGACCCGCACCCTGACGCTGGCCAATAGCGCCAGCAGCGTGCTCGGGCTCTCGGCCAGCCGCGATGCCAGCGGCACGGCGTCGGCCACCGCACAGTCTGGCTATCTGTGGTTACACTTCTCGGCACCCGGGGTCAACGATCGGGTCCATTACCAGGTTGGGTTGGCGGCGCAGAGTCCGGCCTCCAGCTGGCTGCGTTATGACTGGAACGGCGACGGCACCGCCGCGCAGGACGAGTCAGGAGGCTGGGTGTTCTTTAACCGCTGGCGCGGCAGTGACCGCATTATCTACCGGCGCGAGGCCTGGTAGCCGGCTTGTGGATAACTAATCCTTACATTCGGGCGGCCAATCGTGCCGCCCCAGATGCGACGCCGCTCCCGGCGCAGGGCGGTTTGCTTGCCGATTGGGCGGGGGATTGGTAAAGTGGGCCGGTTTTTCTCCAGTCTCAACATTCCAGGATCCCCCGTTACCATGTTCAAGAATCTCAGAGGCTTGTTTTCCAACGATCTGTCGATCGACCTGGGTACTGCCAACACGCTGATTTATGTCAAAGGCAAAGGCATTGTGCTGAACGAGCCGTCTGTCGTCGCCATCCGTCAGGATCGCGGCGGGAACGCCAAATCGGTGGCGGCGGTCGGCCATGCGGCCAAGCTGATGCTGGGTCGTACCCCGGGCAATATCGCGGCCATTCGTCCGATGAAGGATGGCGTGATCGCCGATTTCTATGTCACCGAAAAGATGCTGCAGCACTTCATCAAGCAGGTGCATGACAACAACTTCCTGCGCCCGAGCCCGCGTGTGCTGGTGTGCGTACCGTGCGGTTCAACCCAGGTTGAACGCCGTGCGATCAAGGAATCCGCCCAGGGTGCCGGTGCCCGCGAGGTCTATCTGATTGACGAGCCGATGGCTGCGGCAATCGGGGCTGGCCTGCCGGTGTCTGAAGCAACCGGCTCCATGGTGGTGGATATCGGTGGCGGGACCACCGAAGTGGCCATTATCTCGCTGAACGGCGTGGTTTACTCCTCCTCCGTGCGTATCGGTGGTGACAAGTTCGATGAAGCCATCATCAGCTATGTCCGTCGTAACTACGGCAGCCTGATCGGTGAAGCCACCGCGGAACGCATCAAGCACGAGATCGGTTCGGCCTATCCGGGCGACGAAGTGCGTGAAATCGAAGTCCGCGGCCGTAACCTGGCCGAAGGGGTACCGCGCAGCTTTACCCTGAACTCAAACGAAATCCTGGAAGCCCTGCAGGAGCCGCTGACCGGTATCGTCAGTGCAGTGATGGTTGCGCTCGAGCAGTCGCCGCCGGAACTGGCCTCCGACATCTCCGAAAAGGGCATGGTGCTGACCGGTGGTGGTGCGCTGCTGCGTGACCTCGATCGTCTGCTGATGCAAGAGACCGGCATCCCGGTCGTGGTGGCGGATGACCCGTTGACCTGCGTGGCCCGTGGCGGCGGCAGGGCGCTGGAGCTCATCGATATGCATGGCGGCGACCTGTTCCACTACGAATAAAATCAGCAAGCCGGCCCCTAGCGGGCCGGTTTCCTGTTAGCGGATGGCATGAATCCTATCTTTGGTCGGGGCCTCGCCCTGCAAACCCGTTTATTCCTCGCCGTGGTCTTTTCGGTGGGTCTGATTGTGGCCGATGCACGCTTTCACCAGTTCTCCGGTGTACGCCTCTATCTGGACTCCTTTGTCAGTCCGCTGATTTATCTCGCCGATACGCCGCGCAAGCTGGCGGATGGCGTCAGCGAACAGATCAAGACCCGCAGCGAGTTGATTGAAGACAACCGGCGCCTGGAGCAGCAACTGTTCCTGCTGCGCAGTGATCTGCTGCGCACGCAGCAGCTGACCCAGGAAAATGAACGTCTGCGCAGTCTGCTCGGTTCGCCGCTGCAGGCTGATTCGCGCAAGATGGTGGCGGAAATTCTGGCCGTCGATTCGGATCCGTTTATCCACCAGGTGGTGATCGACCGTGGCGAACGCAATGGCGTGTTCGAAGGCCAGCCGGTGGTCAATGATCAAGGGGTGGTTGGCCAGGTGATTGCAGTGGGCAAGACCACCAGTCGTGTCCTGCTGATTACCGACCTGAGCCATGCCATTCCGGTGCGCATCATGCGCAATGATATTCGCGCCATCGCCGGTGGCACCGGCCAGCTCGACGAGCTGATGCTGAAGAATGTGCCGCGCAGTGCCGATGTGCGTGAAGGTGATCTGCTGGTCACCTCTGGCCTCGGCGGCCGCTTCCCGATGGGCTATCCGGTGGCCAAGGTCACCCGTGTCTCTTCGGAAGAGGGCAAGCCGTTTGCCGATGTCAAGGCGGTGCCGCTCGCCTCGCTGGATCGGTTACGTTATCTGCTGTTGCTGTGGCCAGAGACGGTCGCCGCTCGCCCGGCGACGGTGCCGGTTGGCGGTCTGCCGGCGGCCAGTGCGGCGCTGGCGACCAGTGCGGCGACGGCGACCGCAGTGACGCCCGCCACCAATAGCGCCGCCACTGCGGTGCCTGCGCGCAAGGCCTCCGCCTCAGCCAAGCCGGTCATCAGTAAGCCGGTCGTGAACAAGCCTGTTACCAACAAGCCGGCCGCGCGCAAAACGGCGGTGCCGACGGCGCAACCGCCGGTGACGCCGCCAGGTACGCAGGAGAATCCGCGATGAATATTACCGGACATGGCACGGGGTCAATCTATCTGACCATGCTGCTGGCCCTGCTGTTGACCATACTGCCGATGCCGGCACTGCTCGATCATCACCGGCCGGACTGGCTGGTGCTGGTGGTGTTGTATTGGGTGATCGCCCTGCCGCATCGCGTCAACATCGGCACTGCCTGGGTCTGTGGTTTGCTGCTGGATATCCTGCTCGGTTCGACGTTGGGCGTGCATGCGCTGTCGATGGCGATCATGGCCTATGTGGTGGCGTTGCAGTTCCAGAAGATCCGTAACTTCTCGGTCTGGCAACAGGCGCTGGTCATCGGTTGTGTCAGTTTGCTTGGCCAGTTGACGGTGTTCTGGGCCGAACACCTGTTCGGCGTGGTCACCCTCAACTATCGCCTGTTCTGGACTTCGCTCAGCACCATGGTGCTGTGGCCTGCCGCATTCTTATTATTGCGACGTCTGCGTCGTCGGTTTCATATTCGATGAATACCTTACCCGCCATTTATCTGGCCTCGGCCTCGCCGCGGCGACGTGAACTGCTGACCCAACTGGGCGTCGCGTTTGAGGTTCTGCGCGTGGAGGTCGTCGAGTGTCGTGCAGAACAGGAAGCGGCGGCCGACTATGTCACCCGTCTGGCCGGTGACAAGGCGCTGGCCGGTTGGCAGGTCTGTGCCGGGGCCCGCCCGGTGCTCGGGGCCGATACCATTGTGGTGGTCGACGGTGACGTGCTGGAAAAGCCGAGGGATCAGGCGCATGCTGCCACCATGATGCGCCGTTTGTCGGGTCGTACCCATCAGGTGATGACTGCTGTCGCGCTGGCCTATGCCGGCGGTGTTGCGGTACGTCGGGTGGTGACAGACGTGACCTTTCGCGCGGTGAACGAGGCAGAAATTGCGGCATACTGGCAGACAGGCGAGCCAGCGGATAAGGCGGGGGGCTACGGTATCCAGGGGATCGCCGGTAAGTTCGTGACTTATCTCGCTGGCAGTTATAGTGCAGTGGTGGGTTTGCCATTGCCAGAAACCGATGAGTTGCTGCATACCTGTCTGTGCTGACAGGGTGCCGCCAAGGATGTACCCATGTCGACAGAGCTTCTGGTAAACGTCACGCCCTCGGAAACCCGGGTCGCGTTGGTTGAACACGGCACCTTGCAGGAGGTGCATATCGAGCGTCAGGCCCGCCGCGGGCTGGTTGGCAACATCTACAAGGGCAAGATCAGCCGCGTGCTGCCCGGCATGCAGGCTGCCTTTGTCGATATCGGCATGGACAAGGCGGCCTTTTTGCACGCCTCGGATATCGTGCCGCACACTGAGTGTGTCGACGTGCGTGAGAAGGAGCACTTTCAGGTCGGCAATATTGCTGAACTGGTGCGCCAGGGGCAGGACATCATGGTGCAGGTGGTCAAAGACCCGATCAGTACCAAGGGGGCCCGCCTGACGACCGACATTACGCTGCCCTCCCGTTATCTGGTCTTTATGCCTGGCAGTGCGCATGTCGGGGTTTCGCAACGTATCGACAGCGAGAACGAACGCGAGCGGTTGAAAAATATCGTATCGCGCCAGGTCGACGAACTGGGCGGCTTCATCGTGCGTACCGCGGCCGAAGGGGTGGGCGAGCGCGAGTTGGAGCAAGATACACAATTCCTCAAGCGCTTGTGGCGCAAGGTGTTGGAGCGGCGTCAGGCGCGCAAGGCCTGCAGCGTGCTGTATGAAGATCTGTCGCTGGCGTTTCGCATCTTGCGTGACTTCGTGGGCGCCGATCTGGACAAAATCCGCGTCGATTCGCGGCAGACCTTCGAGCAGCTCAAGCTGTTCACCGAAGAGTTCGTGCCAGAAATGGTGGAAAAGCTCGACTACTATGCCGGCGAGTCGCCGATTTTTGACTTGCATGATGTCGAGAATGAAATTCAGCGCGCGCTGGAGCGCAAGGTTGAGCTGAAGTCGGGTGGTTATCTCATCATCGATCAGACCGAGGCGATGACCACCATCGATATCAATACCGGTGCCTTTGTTGGTCACCGCAATCTCGAAGAGACCATCTTCAATACCAATATCGAGGCCACCGCCGCGATTGCCCGCCAACTGCGTCTGCGCAACCTGGGCGGCATCATCATCATCGATTTTATCGACATGCAGTCTGAAGATCACCGCCGCCGCGTGCTGCAGAGCCTGGAGCTGGCGTTGGCGCGCGATCGGGCCAAAACCTCGGTCAATGGTTTCTCGCATCTCGGCCTGGTCGAGATGACGCGCAAGCGGACCCGCGAAAGCCTGGAACATATCCTCTGCTCCGAGTGTCCGGAGTGTAAGGGGCGAGGCCGGGTCAAGACCGTGGAGTCGGTGTGCTACGAGATCCTGCGCGAGATCCTGCGCGTCAACCGCGCCTACGATGCCGACCAGTTCGTGGTCTATGCCTCGTTACAGGTCGCCGAGGCGTTGCATGTGGAAGAGTCGCATAGTCTGGCTGAACTGGAAGTGTTTATCGGCAAGCAGGTCAAAGTGCAGGCCGAACCCATGTACAGCCAGGAACAGTTTGATGTGGTAATGATGTAGTGGTCGTCCGCCGCACCCTGTTTCATGCCTGGCAACTGGCAGCAGTGGTGCTGCTGGTGCTGGCCATTCTGGTCACCTTTGCCCGCTCGGGGATGCCATGGGTGCAGGCGCAGCGGCAGGCGGTTCTCGGCTACCTGCTGCGTGACACCCCGCTACAGGCCGGGGTCGACACCCTGGGTATCGGCTGGCGCGATGCCGGGCCGGTCATCACGGTGCAGGGGCTGCACCTAGCCCCGCAGCCGGCGGCGGGCGTGCCGGCGGTGGGCTGGCAGCTGCAGGTGCAACATGCCGAATTCGCCATCCGCCCCTGGTACAGCCTGCTAGCACAACGCCTGCAACTTGGTGAGGCCCGTTTTAGCGGCGTCACCGTGCAACTGGATAGTCGCTGGTTGCAGCAACAATCCGCCCAGCCGGCCAGCACCCCGACTGACTGGCAACCGTTGGCTCGCCTGCTACTCGAGCAGGTGGATGCGGTGGTGTTCGACAACACCACGCTGCAACTGCTGACTGACCATACCGTGCTCAGTACCTTGCGTATCGAACAACTACACTGGCAAAACGACGGCCAACACCACGATGGTGAAGGGTGGCTGGCGTTTGACCACCCGGGGGTGGCCAGTCGCCTGCAGCTGATTACCCATCTCGAGGGGGCGGGATCTGCGCCAGCCCAATTAGCGGGGCAAGTGTTTATCCAGACCCGCCCTGGGTTACTGCCTGCCCGCACGGCCAACCTGCACGGAGATGCCGATTTCCGTTTGTGGTTGACCCGCGCGGCGGGGCAGTGGCAACTGATCCAGCTGCAACCCGGGGAGAACCGTCTGCACTGGCACGCCGAAGGGCGCGCGCAGTCGGTCGCCTTGCGTGGTGGCACGGTGCAGTGGAAGGCCAGTCCGGCGGGCTGGCAATTGCTGACCGACGGATTGCAGGTTCAGCGTGATAATGGCGCGTGGCAGCCCTGGCAGATGCAGCTCGACCGGGAAGGGGCTCGCCTGGATGGGGTACTGGACCCGGTGAGTCTGCAGGCCGTCGCACCGGCGTTGGCGTTGCTCAGTGGTGAGCATTCGCTGACCGATAACTGGCTGCGTCATCTGCAACCGCATGGTTTGCTCGACAATATTCGTTTGCAGCACCAACTGGGCAGCGATGACTGGCAACTGACCACCCGCTTGCAGCAGGTCAGTTGGCAGCAGTGGGACAAACTGCCCGGCGTGGCCCAGCTGGATGGCGACCTGCGCCTGACCCCGCATGAAGGGAGGCTGGCGCTGCAGATGGGCGAGCAGACCCTGCGGGTGGGGCCGCTGTTCCCGGCGGACATTCCCTTGCAGCAGGCCTCGGCCACCCTGCAGTGGCAGCAGACGCCGACCGGTTGGTCGCTGTCCAGTGAGGCCGTCGAGGTGAAGACCCCGGTGCTGCATAGCCAGGGCCAGTTCACCCTGACCTTGCCCGCACAGGCGTCGCCGCACCTCTCCCTGTTGGCCAGCATTGACCTGCAGGATGCCGGCCAGGCCTGGCGATATTACCCGCGGCTGGCGATGGGCCAGCCACTGGTGGACTACCTGACCGCCGCGCTGCAAAAGGGCCAGGTCGATGGTGCCACCCTGTTATGGAATGGCCCGCTGGATGAGTTTCCATACCATGATGGCGGCGGTGTGTTCCAGGTCGCGGTACCGCTGCGCCATGCGCGTTTCCAATTCGATCCGGCCTGGCAACCGCTCGATGATCTGTCGCTGGATCTGCTGTTTCACAATGATGAGCTGGAGATGCGCAGTCAGCAGGCGCGTCTCGGTCAGGCGCACAGTGGCCGGATCTTTGCCTGGTTCCCGACCCTGGCGGAAGACAGCGCGCTGTATATCAATGCCGATATCGAGGGTGAGGCGGCCGCCGTGCAGGATTACCTGCGCCACTCCGGGGTGGCCGACTCGGTCGGTGCGGCGATGAAGGCGTTGCCGATCACTAAGCCGCTGACCGGCCAGTTGCAACTGGTGATTCCGCTGTCAGGCGATCCGGTCAAGATGCTCGGCAATGTGCATTTCAATCAGAACCGCCTGCAGGTGGCGGCGCTGGGGTTGCCGCTGGAGCAGGTGACCGGTGATCTGTGGTTTAGCGATCAGGAGACCCACTTTAGCAACCTTACCGCCAAGTTGTGGGGCCAGCCACTGACGTTGGATTACCAGGGGCAGCAGCAGGCGGATGGCTATCAGGTCAATCTGGGGATGCGCGGTCGCTGGCGCAGCGGCGACAGTCTATTACCGGCAGCGCTGCAGCAGACCTTGCAGGGGGCCACTAACTGGCACGGCAAACTGGATCTGCGGGTGCACCCGGGTGGGGTGGATTATAACGGTCAGTGGCAGAGTGATTTGCAGGGGCTGGCGCTACAGGTGCCGGCACCGTATGGCAAGCTCGCCAGCGAGCGGCGGCCGTTGCATGTAGGACTGAGTGGCAACCTGCAACAGGCGCAATTGAGTGGCGACTGGGCGCCAGGTTGGCGTCTGCAGGCCGATTGGTCAACGGACAAGCAACGCTTCAGTCGTTTCTGGCTGGGTAATCAGGATCTGTTGCCGGGCGGCACCGAGTGGTCGCCCGCGCATCTCGAGTTACTGCTGCCCCAACTGGATGCTGACGCCTGGCAGGCCTGGTGGCAGGCATTGCCGCGCCAGGTGACCGAGGGGGCCGATCTGCTGGGTCACTGGTTGCCGGCCGAACAGAGTCTGCATCTGTCGACCGATACCTTGACCTGGGCTGCCCAACCTTGGCATCAGGTACAGATTGCGGCGAACGCCCAGGTGCATGGTCTGCGCTGGCAGCTGTCGGCGGATGAGGCACAGGGTGAAATTCGCCAGTTTGACGATCAGCCGCTGGATGTCGATCTGCGCGCCTTGCATTGGCGGACGGCCTCGCCCGCGATCACCACGACCACGCCGATGCCCTCGCTGGCGGCGCAACGTGAGATCCTGGCCGGATGGCCGGCACTGAACTTCAATTGCCAACGCTGTCAGTTCAATACCATGCAATTGGGGCATGTCGATGCCCAAATTACACCGACCGCCCAAGGGGTGGAGATCCCGCATTTCAGCCTGCAGCAGGGCAAGAATCGACTGACCGGGGCTGCGCAGTGGTTGATCACCAATGACCAGTCGCGCAGCGCACTCCATCTGCGATTGGATGCGGCCGATATGGAAAGTGGGATGAAGGCGTTGGGCTATGCGCCGAGTCTGGGTGGCACCAAGGCGCATGGTGAGGCCAGTTTGCGTTGGCAGGGGCCGCTTTACCGGCTGGACTGGCCGACCCTGGAGGGGGAAACCCGGTTTGAGACCGCAGAGGGGCTGCTGCGCAACATTGACTCACCCAGCGCACGGGTGCTGTCACTGTTTTCATTGCATTCGATTGTGCGGCGCTTGAATCTCGACTTCCGAGATCTGTTCGAGAAGGGGTTGTTCTTCCGCAAGCTGGGTTTCACCGGCGAGATCAGCGATGGCGTCTGGCATAACAGTGATCTGCTGCTGCAGGCGGATGCGGGGGATCTGCGCGGTGCCGGGCAGTTGTCTCTGCCCAACGGTGCAATTGACTATCAGATGCGTTTTACCCCGCAATTTACCAATGGCCTGTCACTGGCCACCGCCTTTGCCGTCACCCCGGTGACCGGCGTCTATGTACTGGCCGCCTCACGTCTGCTGTCGCCGGTGATTGATGTGATCACCGAGATCCGCTTCCAGGTCAGTGGTACGCTGGACCAACCCAAGATCAATGAGACCGGGCGCATCTTCTCGCCGTTCAAGGCTGCGAGCTCTGCGGCCGCCGCGACCAAGTAACTGGAGGTGTGGTGATGCAGTTGATCGTGCTGCAACTTAATAGCCAGCCGGACTGGACGCCAAACCGCGCAGCCATCGGCCAGCTATTGGCGAGCTTGCCGGCGGCGCGGCCGGCGTTAGTGCTGCTGCCAGAGAACTTTGCCTGTTTGGGCAGTCGAGACGCTTACCAGGCACTGGCCGAGCCCTTAGGCGACGGCCCGATCCAGCAACAGCTGGCCGCCTGGAGTCGCGAGCATGACTTGTGGCTGGTGGCCGGCTCGTTACCGACCCGCATCGCCGGTGAGCCCCGCCTTCACACCACCACTTTGTTGTATGACCCGCAGGGCCAGCTACGCGCCCACTATCACAAGATCCACCTGTTTGATGTCGATGTGGCTGACAGTCATGGCCGCTATCGGGAGTCGGAGAGCTTTGCGCCCGGCGAGCAGGCGGTTGTCGTCGAGACACCTTTTGGTGGCGTGGGGTTATCCATCTGCTACGATGTGCGCTTTCCCGAGCTGTATCGCCGCCTGCGCGCGCAAGGGGCCGACATCCTGCTGGTACCGGCCGCCTTCACTGCGGTCACCGGTGCCGCGCACTGGCAACCGCTGTTGCAAGCGCGTGCCATTGAGAACCAGTGTTATGTGCTGGCGGCCAACCAGTGCGGCACCCATGCCGGCGGGCGCCAGACCTGGGGCCATTCGATGATTATCGATCCGTGGGGCGAGGTGCGTGCGTGTCAGCCGGAGACCCCGGGCTGGCAGGCTATCCCCCTGCAGCCGGAATTGTTAACCCGTGTGCGCAGTACCATGCCGGTGCTGCAACATGCCCGCCTGACGGGCGCCTGGAGAGATGACGAGTCATGCTGAACCAAGTCGCTGAACACCTGCTGCTGCCGCATGATCTGGATGACAACACGCTGGCCCGCTTGCTCGGGCAGGTGTGTACCCATCAGGTCGATTACGCTGATTTCTATTTTCAGGGCAGCATTCACGAGTCCTGGGTGCTGGAAGACGGCATCGTCAAGGATGGCAGCTACAACATCGACCAGGGGGTCGGCGTGCGCGCCATCAGTGGCGAGAAGACCGGCTTTGCCTATTCGGACGAGATCAGTTTGCTGGCCCTCGAACAGGCGGTGACCGCCGCACGCGGCATTGCCCGCAGTGGCGGCGAAGGCCAGGTGCAGGCCTGGCAGCGCCAGCAGGCGGTGTCGCGCTATATCGCTCTTGATCCGCTGGGCAGCATTCCGCGTCAGCAAAAAATCGCCCTGCTTGAGCAGATGGACCGCTTTGCCCGTACGCTCGACCCGGCGGTGACCCAGGTGATCGCCTCGCTGAGCGGCGTCTACGAGCAGGTGCTGGTGGCTGGCAGTGATGGCACCCTGGCCGCCGATATCCGCCCGCTGGTGCGCCTCAACTGTAGCGTGCTGGTCGAGCGCAATGGCCGCCGCGAGCGTGGCGGTGCAGGCGGGGGCGGGCGCTTTGGTTATGACTACTTCTTCGAGCCGCAGGGTGATGAGATCCGCGCGCTGGGTTATGTGCGTGAGGCGGTACGCCAGGCGCTGGTGAATATCGAGGCGATTGATGCGCCAGCTGGCAGCATGCCGGTGGTGCTCGGCCCGGGCTGGCCGGGCGTGCTGTTGCACGAGGCGGTCGGCCACGGTCTGGAGGGCGACTTCAACCGTAAGGGCTCCTCGGCGTTTGCCGACCGGGTCGGCCAGCAGGTCGCCTCGAAGCACTGCACGATTGTCGATGATGGCACCCTGTTCGGCCGTCGCGGCTCGGTGAGTATTGATGACGAGGGCACCGCCGGTCAGTACAACGTGCTGATCGAGAACGGCATCCTCAAGGGTTACCTGCAGGACAAGCTAAACGCCCGCCTGATGGGGGTAGCGCCGACCGGCAACGGCCGTCGCGAATCCTATGCCCACCTGCCGATGCCGCGCATGACCAACACCTATATGCTGGCTGGCGAGCATGATCCGGCGGAGATCATCGCCTCGGTCAAGCAGGGGATCTACGCGCCGAACTTCGGCGGTGGCCAGGTTGACATCACCTCCGGCAAGTTCGTGTTCTCCGCCTCGGAAGCCTATTTGATTGAGGATGGCCGGATTACCGCACCGATCAAGGGGGCCACCCTGATTGGCAACGGGCCGGAAGCGATGCAGCAGGTGTCGATGGTCGGTAACGATCTGGCGCTGGATGCCGGGGTCGGGGTCTGTGGCAAGGACGGGCAGAGCTGTCCGGTCGGGGTCGGCCAGCCGACGCTGAAGCTGGATATGATGACGGTCGGCGGAACGCGCTGAGACGGACGTGGCGGTAATATTCCGGTGGCAACACCAAACGAAACGGGGCCTGCGGGCCCCGTTGTCGTGGATAGCGTCCTTGCTATCTAGCACTGCGTTATAGCGTCTCTTCGAGCTCGCTGCGCAGATACTGGAACAGTTCACGGAAGGCGACCAGCGGCTTGGCCGCTTCCTGCTCTTTACGCGCTTGGCGCACCAGTTGGCGCAATTTCTGTCGATCCAGCAAAGGATGCTCGGCCAGCAGGGCGTTGATGGCGTCATCCCCGCCGGTCAGCAGGCGTTCACGCCACTGCTCCAAGCGGTGCAGGCGGGCGTTACCGGCGGCGTGCTGGCTGCGGATTTGCGCCAGTGCCTGTTCGATCGGCTCCAGGTCGCGGCTGCGCATCAGCCGGCCGAGGAACTGGCGCTGGCGGCGCAGCGCCTCGCGTTTGCCCTGCAGGCGATGGGCGAGTTCGATGGCGTCGGCCAGCTCCTCATCCAGTGGTACCTTGGCCAGCTCGGTCGGCTTGAGCGCGATCAGCGCCTCGCCCAACGCTTGTTGCTTTTCCGATTCGCGCTTGAGTTCACTCTTGCTCGGACCTTCATATTCCCACTCGTCATCATGGGTGTCGTCGAATTGATTGTGCATAGTCGGTGTCGGCGATGCCGTATGTAGTAGGGGATGGCGGATATGTTAGCAGCTTCTCCCGTTGATTGCCGCGCTGTGATAGGCTGCTCGACCAGGTAAGTCAGCAGTGAGACGAGACAGCATGCCATTGCAGCAGCAGATCCGCGAAGAACAGGCCCGTCTGGAAGCCGTTGTGGCCCGGGCGTTGGACACCGCCCGCCAACTCGGCGCCGACAGTGCCGAGGTATCGATCAGTCGCCAGACCGGGATCTCGGTGAGCACCCGCGCCGGTGAGGTGGAGAACATCGAGTTCAACAAGGATGGCGCGCTGGGCATTGCCATCTATCGCGATGGCTGCAAGGGCTCGTCGTCGACCACTGATCTGGGCGAGGCGGCCGTGCGCCATGCGGTCGAAGCCGCGCTGGAGATTTCGCGCCATACCTCGGCCGACCCGTGTGCCGGACTGGCCGATGCCGACTGGCTGGCGTGGGACGCCCCCGAGGTCGAGCTATTGTTCCCGCAGGCCGCGGACCCGCAAGCCGGCATCGAGCTGGCGCGCCGCTGCGAACTGCATGCCTTGGCCGCCGATCCGCGCATTCGCCACTCCGATGGCGGTAGCTATACCAGCCACTATGGCATCAAGGTCTACGGCAATAGCCACGGTTTCGTTAAAGGCTATGCCGGCTCGCGCCATTCGCTGAGCTGCGTACTGATTGGCGAGCAGGATGGCGAGATGCAACGCGATTATGGCTACTCCACCTGTCGCGATCTGCGTGACCTGTGGACGCCGGAACGCATTGCCGAGGAGGCCGTGGAACGCACGGTCTCGCGTCTGGGGGCGCGCAAGATTGCCACCTGTACCGTGCCGGTGCTGTTTGCGCCGGAGGCGGCCACCAGCCTGTTTGGCCACCTGGTCGGTGCCATCAGTGGTGGCAGCCTGTATCGTAAATCCTCGTTCTTGCTCGATTCGCTCGGTCAGCAACTGTTCCCTGAGTGGTTACAGATCGAGGAGCGTCCTTGGTTGGCTCGAGGCCTTGCCAGTTCACCGTTCGACGCTGAAGGGGTCCGCACCAAGGATGCGGCGATTATTCGCAACGGGGTGCTCGAGACCTATCTGTTGACCACCTATTCCGCCCGCAAGCTGGGGATGCACTCGACCGGCCATGCCGGCGGCATTCACAACTGGTTCGTGCAGGGACGCGGCGAGGGGCTGGATGCCCTGTTGCGCCAGATGGGCACCGGTTTGCTGGTCACCGAATTGATGGGCCAGGGGGTCAATATCGTCACCGGCGACTACTCGCGCGGGGCGGCCGGATTCTGGGTAGAAAACGGTGAGATCGCCTATCCTGTGGAGGAGATCACCATTGCGGGCCACCTGCGCGACATGTTCCGTCAGATCGTGGCCGTGGGCAGCGATGTGGAGACCCGCTCCAGCCTGCAGACCGGCTCGATCTTGATTGAAGCCATGAAAGTGGCCGGGAACTAGGTGACAGGTAACTAGACGGCGGCCAACGGCCGCCACGGCATCATGACGCAGACGAGGGAGTGCCATGCGCTTGTTGAACCATCTGTTTGAACAGAACCGTGAGTGGGCAGACCGTATCAAGGCGGAGGATCCGCACTTTTTCGAGAAACTGTCGCAGCAACAGGCGCCAGAGTATCTGTGGATCGGCTGTGCCGATAGCCGCGTACCGGCCAACGAGTTGATGGGGTTGCTGCCGGGTGACGTGTTTGTACACCGCAATGTGGCCAATCTGGTGATCCACACCGACTTTAACTGTCTGTCGGTGATCCAGTACGCGGTTGATGTGCTCAAGGTCAAACACATCATCATCACCGGCCATTATCGCTGCGGTGGGGTGATTGCGGCGATGGGCAATGACGAGCACGGCCTGATCGATAACTGGCTGCGCAACATCAAGGACATCTACTACAAGTACCGTGAACAGATTGAGGAGATCTCCGATCAGCACGAGCGCCAGGATTACCTGTGTGAGCTGAATGTGCTCGAGCAGGTGGCCAACGTCTGTTACACCACCATAGTGCAGAACGCCTGGAAACGCGGTCAGGCGCTGTCGGTGCATGGCTGGATCTACTCACTGCGCGATGGCTTGTTGCGCGACTTGGGGATTACCGTCAGTGCGCTGGATCAGATCCCCGATGTGTACCGCTCTTCCCGCGATATCGTCAGTCAGTACCATGCGCCACAGGACAGTGTTTAAGCCTCATGCGTAGGTTGACGGATCACGGATATGAACAAGGCGCCCCGGAGGGCGCCTTTTGTTTGTCGGCGAGGCGCTGACTGACGACTTAGAAGTCGTAGCGGGCGGCCAGCTGGTAGTCATCCTTGATGGCTTCAGCCTTGGCGGCATTGTTGTCCAGGTTCTGGATGCGGTATTCGGCAATCACGCGGGCAGCCTTGTTGAACTGGTACTGGGCACCCAGGGTGTAGTAATCCACGGTGTCGGTCTTCACGCCGGCAGTATCGGATTTCTGCTTGTTGTACATCGCCAGCACACCGAAGCCATTGACGAAGTTGTAACCGGTCGCGACTTCCCAGGCGGTGTGGTCGGTACCAACGGCCAGGAAGTCGGTGCCCTTGCCGTAGTTCAGCGCGGCATAGGCGGACTTGTTGTCAAACTTCACACCAGCGACCAGCAGCTTGGCATCGTTGGCGCCGGAGACGTTGCGCACGCCAACGTTGTAGCCCAGACCAGCAGACAGACCCATCGGCAGGGTGTAGCTGGCAGACACGCCGTAGGCGGCGTTGGCGGCGGCATCATCCTTGTGTTCGGTGCCGTTGCCATCGAACTTGTAGTTGGCTTCCAGCTGGGTGCCGCCAAACTTGCCCGAGTACTTCAGCACGTTGGAGGAGCGGCCGGTACCGTAGGTGTCGGCGTTACGGCCCAGTGCATCGGCGCCGTAGCCATCGGACAGCGAAACGTCAGTCCAGTCGGCGATCTGCGAGATGGCGCCCTTCTGACGACCGAAGGTGATCTGGCCCCAGTTATCCGACTTCACACCGGCAAACGCCAGACGGGTACGCACCTTGTCATCCTTACAGGTGGTGGAGTAGGTGCCAGCCGACGGCGAGGTGGTGGTACAGGAGACGTTGTTGATCTTCTCGCTATCACCGATGTTGAACTGGGCTTCGTATTGACCCACCGCCTTCAGGGTGCCGGAGATAGCGCTGTCAGCCTTGACACCAAAACGGATGAACTGGTTGGCACCCACTTTGGCACTGTAATCGTTGGTGCTGGTCGCAGCGCTGTCTTTCTTGGTGCCCATGAACTGACCGGCGTAGATGCGACCGTAGGCATCGACGGTAACCTGTTCATTCTTGAATACTTCGGCCGCCTGGGCCGCAGAGGTGGCAACGAGCAGGGTGGCAGCAATCACAGTCAACTTGTGCATCATAAGTCCTTGTTAAGTTTTATTGGCATCAGGTGCCGAGGGTTATTGACGCGAGTCATGCTAGGGGGGGTGGATGACGGTTCGGTGACGAGTCGATGAAGCTTTTATGGCTTACGGTCGATAAGGCGCTGTTTTTTTGAGCAGGAAAAGGTTTGTCTGCGGTGCTAGAATGCGCGCGGTTTCCACATTCCGCATTTCCACAGGTAGACAGTAATGAAACGTGAACTGGCGATTGAGTTTTCCCGTGTGACCGAAGCCGCCGCGCTGGCCGGCTACAAGTGGCTGGGCCGCGGCGACAAGAACCTGGCTGACGGTGCCGCCGTTGAGGCCATGCGCCTGGTCCTCAACCAGATCGAGATTGATGGTGAGATCGTCATCGGCGAGGGGGAGATTGATGAAGCCCCGATGCTGTATATCGGCGAGAAGGTCGGGGCCGGTGGCGATGCAGTGGATATCGCGGTCGATCCGATCGACGGCACGCGCATGACCGCCATGGGGCAGGCCAATGCGGTCGCTGTGCTGGCGGCTGCGGCGCGCGGCGGTTTCATGATGGCGCCGGATATGTATATGGAAAAGCTGATCGTCGGTTACAAGGCCAAAGGCGTGATCGATATGAACCGCCCGTTGTCTGACAATCTGCATGCGGTGGCGGCGGCCCTCGACAAGCCATTACAGCGCCTGAGTGTGATCACACTGGCCAAGCCACGCCATGAGGCGGCGATCCGCGAAATGCAGGAGATGGGCGTGCGCGTGTTTGCCATTCCGGATGGCGACGTGGCCGCTTCGGTGCTGACCTGTCTGCCGGATAACGAAATCGACATGTTGTACTGCATCGGCGGTGCCCCGGAAGGGGTGGTGTCAGCTGCGGTGGTCCGCGCATTGGATGGCGATATGCAGGGTCGTCTGTGGCCACGTCACAAGGTCAAGGGCGATACCGCAGAGAACCGTCAGTTGGGTGAGGAAGAGCTGGCCCGCTGCGCACGGATGGGGATTGCGGCGGAAACCGTGCTGCAGCTCGACGATATGGTGCGGACTGATAACGTCATCATCTCGGTGACCGGTATCACCAAGGGCGATCTGCTGGATGGCATCACCAGTGATGGTGTGCTGGCCACCACCGAAACTTTGCTGATCCGCGGCAAGTCTCGCACCATTCGTCGTATCAAGTCGACCCATTATCTGGAACGCAAGGATCAGCAGCTGCGCGATATCGTGCTCTGAGTGACTCGCCGCTAGGGCCGGGTGGCTGACTGATTGGCGCGCGTTCTGGATGGCACATAGCGACAACGGGGGCTTGGCGGCCCCCGTTGTCGTGTCGATGGGGCTTACTGGTTCAGGGTCAGCAGGTAGCGTTCGCCATTGCGCTGGAAACCATTATGCAGCAGGAAGGCGGCGAGGGCGGCATGCTCTTCGGCGCGCGCCGCATGGGTTGACAACATCGCCTGTGAACAACCAGCTTGATGCATCCAGGTCAGGGTTTCACTTAACAGATACTGACCAATACCGCGACGGCGGGTGACATCGCGCACCGCAAAGTAGAGGATCTCCTCATCTCGGGTAATGGCCAGGCCAACCACGCGGTCATTGAAGGTGGCGACGTGCCAGTGGCCGACATGCAACAGTTGATCTCGATGCAGATTGTCAGCGGCCAGCAGTTTTTGCAGGCTATCCTGCCAGTGAGGCAGCAGGTCGATACTGTGGTGCACGGTGAGACGCATGCGAAACTCCTCCTGTTCAGATACCGTCTTGCGCTGTTCAATACGATAGAACGGCATCGAATGAATCATAAGTATGGCTGATCCGCACTCAGGATGGGCCGATCAACGTCTAGGATATCTCTTGAATCAGCAAATCATCATGCTGCAGTCGTCAGCGCAACCTGACCGCGTCGAGTGTCGCAGCGGCTGCGGTGCCTGCTGCATCGCGCCGAGCATCAGCTCGCCCATCCCCGGCATGCCGGAGGGTAAGCCCGCCGGTGTGCCTTGCGTCCAGCTGGATGATGCCTGGCGTTGCCAACTGTTCGGGTTACCCAGTCGCCCTGCCGTCTGTCTGGGGTTTCGGCCGATGGCAGATGTTTGCGGCCACAATCGGGAAGAGGCTCTGTTGGAGATTGCGGAGTGGGAGCGTCTGACCGCATAGTGTGCCGCGACTAAGATCGGGCGTAAGCGCCCGATGTCAGATCGCCCGCAGCGGAGTTCAACGACTGAGCCAGCTGACCGGATTGACGGGTTTGCCTTGCCAGCGAATTTCGAAGTACACCCCGGGCTGGGTCTGCCCGCCGCTGTTACCGGCGCGCGCCAGCAGGTCACCGCGATGGACCGTATCACCACTCTGCTTGAGCAGGCTGTCATTGTTGCCATACAGACTGAGATAGCCGTTGCCATGGTCGACGACCAGCACATTGCCGAAACCCTCCAGCCGGTTGGCAAAGACCACATCGCCATCGGCGATTGCGCGCACCGGGGAGCCGGTGGTGGCGCCGATCAGGATCCCCTTCCAGGAGACCTCACCCTGGCGGTGCTCCCCGAACTGGCGCACCAGCGGTCCCTTGAGTGGCCACGGCAGGCGGCCGCGCTCCTGGCCGATCCCCTTATGGTCACCGAGCGCGATCTGCGCCGAGGCGCGTGCTTCTGCAGCATCTTCGGCTGCAGCGGTCGCCGCGGCGGCACGACCTTGGGCCTTGGATTCGGTCCGTGCCTTGGCGCGGGCTTGGGCAATCGCTTCGGCCTTCTTGCGTTGGCGTTCAGCGAGCAGGCGTTTACGGGCCAGCTCAATCTGTCGGCTCATCTCCTGCTCGGCTTTCTTCAGCTTGGCCAGTCGGGTTTTGGCATCCGCCAGCTGGGTTTGCTGATCGGCCAGCGCGGACTGGTGATCCTTGAGGGCATCCTGGGTATCTTTCAGCGCTTCCTGATGGCTAGCCAGCTTGGCCTCGCGGGCGGCCAGCTCGCTTTTGATGTCGGCTTCGGTCTGGCTGCGCTGGCGTTGTTGTTGCTGCAGATCCTGCTGTACGGATTGTTGGTCCTGCAGCTGGCTGTTCAGGGTTTTGCTCAACTGGGCAGTCTGCTGGCGGTTGCGCTCCAGTGCCTGGCGGCTGGTCTTGATCGCGCTGATCGCTTGCAAGCGGGCATTGTTGAAATAGCCGTAGTACTCCAGCGTGCGGCCGATATCGGTCGGATCTTGCTGATTAAGTAACAGCTTGAGGTAGTCATGCTCCCCCATGCGGTAGGCGTGGTTGAGCTGGTCGGCGAGCAGTTTTTCCTGGTGCTTGAGGGTGTCGTCGAGCTGGCGACGCTGCTGCTCCAGGGTCCGTAACTGCTTGCGCGTGGAATTCAGGGTGGTCTGGGTTTTGCTCAGCTTCTGGTTAAGCTGGCTAATCGCGGCCTGATCCTTCTGCAACTGCTGTTGCAGGCTGCCAAGATCGCGTTTCTGGCTCTGGATGGCGGTCGATTGGGTGCTGATCACCTGCTGCTGCTGCGAGATGCTCTGCTGCTGCTGGTTAATCGTCTGTTTCTGCTGGCTGATCGCCTGCTGGGTTTTCTGGATTTCTTGCTGTTTCTGCTCGATCTGCTTGCGGACTTCTTTCAGGTCACCACTGTCGACGGTCGCGGTTTGGGCGTCGTCACCGTTGGCGGCCCGGGCCCCGGCAAGCAGGGTCAGGCAGATGAAAAACAGCGCGCCGGCCACTGGGCCGACGCGATGCTTGAGAGAGGATTTATCCATATTCCGCATGGCGCGGATTATTTCAAAATCATCAGGGGCTTGCCAGTCATTTCGGCCGGGATCTCCATGCCCATCAGGGTCAGCATGGTCGGCGCCAGGTCAGACAGCTTGCCGCCTTCTACCGCCGTCGCTTCGCGACCGAAGTAGATCAGCGGTACCGGCAGGTTGGTGTGCGCGGTATGCGCTTGGCCGGTCTCTTCGTTCATCATCTGCTCGGCGTTGCCGTGGTCAGCCGTGATCAGGCATTCGCCACCAACTTCCTGCAGCGCAGCAACGACACGACCGATCGAGGTATCAACCGCTTCACAGGCCTTGACGGCCGCATCGTAAACCCCGGTGTGGCCGACCATGTCGCCATTCGGATAGTTACAGATGATCACGTCGTACTTGCCACCCTTGATGGCGGCAACCAGCTTGTCGGTCAGCTCGACGGAGCTCATTTCCGGCTGCAGGTCATAGGTGGCCACCTTCGGGCTCTGGATCAGTTCGCGGTCCTCACCCTTGAAGTTGGCTTCCTCGCCACCGTTGAAGAAGAAGGTGACGTGGGCATACTTCTCGGTTTCGGAGATGCGCAGCTGGGTCTTGTCGTGGTTGGCCAGCCATTCGCCCAGGGTGTTGGTCAGGGTTGACGGCGGGTAGGCGCAGCTGGTCTTGATGTCGGCGGCGTACTCGGTCAGCATCACGAAGTCAGCCAGCTTCGGCTGCTTGGCACGGGCAAAACCGGTGAAGTCGGCATCGACGAACGAGCGGGTGATTTCACGGGCACGGTCAGCGCGGAAGTTCATGAAAATCATCGCATCGCCATCGTTCAGCACGGCGGCTTCGCTGCCGATCACGCAGGCCTTGACGAATTCGTCGTTCTCTTCACGGGCATAGGCGGCAGCCAGGGCAGCGGTAGCGTCGGCATACGGAGCAAACGCGCTCTTGCCTTCGGTGATCAGCTCATAGGCTTCTTGCACGCGATCCCAGCGGTTGTCACGGTCCATGGCGTAGTAACGGCCAATCATCGAGGCGATACGGCCCTTGCCCAGCTTGGCAAACAGGGCGTCAAAACGGTTGATGGAGTCCTGTGCGCAGCGCGGTGCCACGTCACGGCCATCCAGGAAGGCGTGGAAGTAAATCTGTTCGGCGCCACGCTGGGCTGCCAGTTCGATCATGCCCATGATGTGGTCTTCGTGGCTGTGTACGCCACCCGGGGACATCAGACCCATGATGTGGACGGCCTTGCCCTGGGCAACGGCCGCGTCGACCGCTTTGCACAGCGCCGCATTGGTGAAGAACTCACCGTCGCGGATCTCTTTGGTCACACGAGTCAGTTCCTGGTAAACGATACGGCCAGCACCGATGTTGACGTGACCGACTTCGGAGTTGCCCATCTGGCCATCTGGCAGACCAACATCCATCCCGGAGGCGGAGATCAGGGTGTGTGCGTGCTTGGCACACAGGGCATCCAGGTTCGGGGTCTTGGCACCGGCCACAGCATTGAACTCTTTCTTGGTGCTGTAACCCCAGCCGTCCATGATGATCAGGGCCAGCGGCTTCTTGGCAGTAGACATGAGAGGGATCCTCTTCAAATGACAGATATGGGAAATGAAAGCTGGGATTCATTTTACAGCATCTGCCGGAATAGTCATCAGATCACACATTTCCGGCCGTGGTCTTGACTTGTTTGCGCTGCGATCGGCATCGTGCGTTTTCCCTGATGTCGGCTGCTATTCTGTCCCCCCCCATGTATACTGCTGGCGTTTTGTTTTCTCAGTTACGGAATTTCAATCCCAATGCAAGAATATATCGATTTTTTTGGCCGTAACCCCATGCTGGTCGCCGCGTGGTTGGGTCTGCTGGTGGCACTGATTTACACCACCGTTCGTGGGCTGATGTCGCCGTTGCGCCAGGTCAGCAACACCGAAGCCACCCTGCTGATTAACCGTGAAAACGGCGTCGTGGTCGACGTACGGGCTCAGGAAGAGTTTGATCGTGGCCATATTGTTGACGCAGTGCACATTCCTGTCGCGCAAGTGGAAGCCGGTCACCTGACCCAGATTGAAAAGCACCGTGACGCCCCCATTATTGTGGTGTGCGAATCCGGTATGCGTGCCCAGCCTGCTGCCCGTGCCCTGATGAAGGCCGGCTTTACCCGTGTGGTGGCATTGCGCGGTGGCATGGTCAACTGGCGCGGTGAGAACCTGCCGGTGACCAAAAAACGCTAATAATCGTCTTTTACGGGCCAACTCCCCGTTTTTACAAGGAATCAAGTCATGTCTGAAGCAGTGAATAACGAAGTCAAGCAGCCGGAATTCCACATCCAGCGTGTCTATATCAAGGATGTCTCCTTCGAAGCGCCGAACACCCCGCACATCTTCCAGAAGGATTGGCAGCCAGAAATCAAGCTGGACATGGATACCAAGACTGCCGCACTGGCTGAGGACATCTATGAAGTGGTACTGACCCTGACCGTCACCTGCACCCTGGGTGAAGAGACCGCCTTCCTGTGCGAAGTGCGTCAGGCCGGTATCTTCACCGCCTCCCATCTGGATGCGCCGCAGTTGGCCCACTGCCTGGGCTCCTACTGCCCGAACATCCTGTTCCCGTATGCCCGTGAAACCGTGGCTGGCCTGGTCGGCAAGGGCTCCTTCCCGCAGCTGAACCTGGCACCGGTTAACTTCGATGCGCTGTTCGCTGCACACATGTCCAAGCTGGAAGAAGAACAGCAGGCTTCTTCCGCGAGCCACTAAATATGACACAGGACGTGGTGGTATCAGTCCTGGGGGCGGGGTCTTATGGCTCCGCCCTTGCCATTTCTCTGGCCCGTAAAGGCTACCGCATCCTGATGTGGGGCCATGATCCGGCTGAGATGGACAAACTGCAGCGCGAGCGCTGTAACAGTCAGTTCCTGCCCGATGTGCCGTTTCCAGACTCACTGGAAGTGACCGCTGATCTGGCCTATGCCGTGCAAGCCTGCGACACCCTGCTGGTGGTGGTGCCAAGCCATGTCTTCGGGCTGGTGTTGCGCCAGGCCAAACCGTTTATGCGTGCCAGTACGCGCGTAGCGTGGGCAACCAAGGGGCTGGAGCAGGACAGTGGACGTCTGCTCGGTGACGTGGCACGTGAAGTGCTGGGGCCAGATACACCGCTGGCGGTGATTTCCGGACCGACCTTTGCCCGTGAGCTGGCGGCCGGCATGCCGACCGCGATCTCGGTGGCCGCCACCGATGATGGCTTTGCCAACGAGCTGTCTGACCTGATGCATTGTGGCAAGTCGTTCCGCGTCTATACCAATCCGGACTTTATTGGTTTGCAGCTCGGCGGGGCGGTGAAGAACGTCATCGCTATTGGCGCCGGCTTGTCGGATGGGCTGGGCTTTGGGGCCAACGCGCGGACCGCGCTGATCACCCGTGGTTTGGTCGAGCTGCAGCGTCTGGGCGTCTCGCTCGGCGCTGACCCGAAGACCTTTATGGGGATGGCAGGCCTCGGCGATCTGGTGCTGACCTGTACTGACAACCAGTCGCGTAACCGTCGTTTCGGGCTGGCGCTCGGTGCTGGCAAGTCGACGGAGCAGGCGCAGCAGGAGATCGGCCAGGTGGTAGAAGGCTATCGCAATACCCGCGAAGTGCATGCGCTGGCGGCACGCCAGGGGATTGAGATGCCCATCTGTGAGCAGATCTACGCCATCCTCTATCAGGGCAAGTCACCGCGAGAAGCGGCGTTGACCCTGCTCGGACGTGACAAGAAGCTGGAGTGATGCCACACGCTCGGCAAACGACAGCCCTAAACCAAACAGGCCTCGCAATGCGGGGCCTGTTTGTCTCTGTCTTCTGTAGCAGGAGCACTTAGTAAAACGAGTGGTCGCCGCGTGAGTGCTCGGTGGCATCACGTACCCCGGTGATCTCGCCCGGGAACTGCTGCAGCAACTGCTTTTCGATCCCCTCTTTCAGGGTAACATCGACCATTGAGCAGCCATTACAACCACCCCCAAACTGCAGGATCACATAACCGTCCTCGGTGATCTCGGTGAGGGTGACTCGTCCGCCATGACCGGCCAGCGACGGATTGATCTCGCTCTGGATGACATATTCGAGTCGTTCTACCAGTGGCGCATCGTCAGCCACCTTGCGCATCTTGGCATTCGGTGCCTTGAGCGTCAGCTGTGAGCCCATTTGATCGGTGACAAAATCGATGACTGCGGCCTCAAGATAGGGGGCGCTTTGTGGATCGACCATGGCGGAGAAGCCATCAAACGGCAGCGACAGGTCTTCCGGCTCGACGGCATCGGGTGGACAGTAAGAGACCCCGCATTCGGCATGCGGTGTACCCGGATTCATGACGAAGACGCGAATATGGGTGCCTTCGGGCTGGTTGGCCAGCAGCTTGCGAAAATGGGCCTGGGCGGCTTCGGAAATGCTGATGATCGACATGGTCCAATCCTGACTGAAATGCTCAGAAATTATCATACTCCGCCTTTGAACAGCCGCCTAGTCCCGATTGCCGATCCGTTGGGTACGACAAATTGCCCACACTTCCACCCACTCGGCGCCAGCCGCGCGCAGCAGGTCGCACAGCACACCGGCGGTGGCTCCGGTGGTTACCACATCATCTACCAGTGCCACCCGACGCCACGGAATGGGCGGACAGCGAAACGCTTGCTGTAGATTGTGTAGCCGCGCTTGGCGGGAGAGTTGTGCTTGGCTGCGGGTGGCGCGTTGGCGCACCAGGTGCTGATTGGCCACCCGCAGACGTGACGGTGTGATCGGTGACGGAGAGAGCCCGGCGCGGGGTGGCGCGTAGACATCGGCCAGGCACTGCGCCAGACATTCGGCCTGGTTATAGCCACGCCGCCATTGGCGCCACCAGTGCATCGGTACCGGTAGCAGGGCGTCAGGTTCGGCCAGTCGTGGATGCTGGCGGGCAAACAACCGGGCCAGCAAACTGGCGATTTCGGGTTGTTGTTGATATTTGAGCCGTCCGATCAGGGTATCCCAAGGAGGTTGGTAGTCGCTGAGGATCCGTAACTGATCCCAAGCCGGAGGATGTTGCTGGCAGCGACCACAACGCCGAGCGGCGCTCGGCATCTCAATGCCGCAACCGGGACAGGCATGCCGGGTGAGCGGCAGATCGGCGGTACACCAGGCGCATAGCAATGGTTGGTGGGTGGGCTGTCGACACAGCAGGCAGACCCCGGACCACGGGGCAGTGTAGAGCAGGGTATGCAACCGGCGCAGCATGGCGCAATCTCGAGATGAGCGAACAGGTGCCGGCTAGCGTAATAAAAAGGGCGCCCGTGGGCGCCCTTGTGGTTATGACAGGGAATTAGTAGTGGTAGGCACGTTCGCCATGCGAGGTCAGGTCCAGACCTTCGCGTTCAGCTTCGACCGGTACACGCAGGCCAACCAGCTTGTCGATGATGAAGAAGCCGACGATGGAGACCAGACCAGACCAGACGATGGTGGTCAGGACACCGATAGCCTGAATCTTGACCTGTGCGGCGATGGAGTAGTCTGGCGCCACGCCGTTAGCGACGTAATCCCACACACCGACACCACCCAGATCCGGGGAGGCGAACACGCCAGTCAGCAGGGCACCCAGGATACCGCCGACACCGTGCACACCGAAGACGTCCAGCGAGTCGTCAACATTCAGCAGGCGCTTCAGACCGTTGACACCCCACAAGCAGACCACACCAGCCAGACCGCCGATGAACATGGCACCAGCTACACCGACGAAACCACACGCCGGCGTAATGGCAACCAGACCGGCTACGGCACCAGAGATAGCGCCCAGCAGGGACGGCTTGCCCTTCAGGCTCCATTCGGCCAGGGTCCAGGTCAGGGCGGCCATCGCGGTGGCAACCCAAGTGTTAACAAAGGCCAATGCTGCGGCGCCACTGGCTTCCAGTGCGGAACCGGCGTTGAAACCAAACCAGCCGAACCACAGCAGACAGGCACCGATCATCGACATGGTCAGGCTGTGCGGTGCCATCAGCTCGCGGCCGAAACCAACACGCTTACCGACGAAGTAGGCACCGACCAGGCCAGCGACAGCGGCATTAATATGGACAACAGTACCACCAGCGAAGTCAAGGTCACCGTGCTGGAACAACCAGCCCGCAGTGGCATTGGCGGCATCAGCGGCTTCAGCGCTGGTGTAGGCATCCGGACCAGCCCAGTACCACACCATGTGCGCCATCGGCAGGTAGGAGAAGGTGAACCAGAACACCATAAACAACAGGACCGCTGAGAAACGGATACGTTCAGCGAAAGCACCGAGAATCAGACAGCAGGTAATCGCGGCAAAGGCGCCCTGGAAGGCGACATAACCGAGCTCGGAAATCCCCACGCCCTTGGTAAAGGTGGCGGCGATGGAGTCGATTGTGACACCGGACAGGAACAGCTTGCTGAAGCCGCCAAAGAAGGCTGAGCCCTCCGTGAAGGCCACGCTATAGCCATAAGCGACCCACAGTACCGTGGCCAGCGAGAAGACCACAAACACCTGCATCAGCACCGACAGCATGTTCTTGGTGCGCACCAGACCGCCGTAGAACAGGGCCAGACCCGGTACCGACATCAGAATGACGAAGGCAGCACAGACGAAGTTCCAAGCATTGTCGCCCTTGTTCACCGTATCAGCTGGTGCAGCAGCCGGGGTGGCTGCCGGCGCAGCGGTCGCTGCCGGTGTAGCGGCCGGGGCGGCGGTTTGCGTGGTAGCGGGGGCGGAACTGGGTGCTGCGGTATCGCACCAGGCCGGACTGGCGAGGCCGAATGCCCCGACCAGTGCCAGAATTGCAAATATGCGTTTCATTCTCGGTATCTCCCTGAAAGAATCATGTCCTGTAATTCGTACAGACCAGGGTCTGCTGAACCTGGGGGCTGGACAGGATGTGTCACTAACCTGGGATCTCTTTCGCAGGAAACGTGCCAACCCTGAAAAGTGCGCCAAACAGGGGATTCCTCGTCGCTTTGCGCCGATTTCAGGGGCGTGCACGAGGAACTGTGCTCTGCTTTGATGCATTGCTATACAGGATAGGACGAATTTGGTGCACTTTCTTGGTGCGGTGCAGTCAAGCTGCACGAGAACAGGACGTCAGCGCGGTAAAGCATGAGACAACAATTGGAAAAAGAGGTGATTGGGACCGGGCCAGACCTGGTATTGCTCAACGGTTGGGGGATGAATCGTGCTGTGTTGCGCCCGTTAGCCGAGCGATTGGCCGGCCATTTTTGTGTGCATAGCCTGGATCTGCCGGGTTACGGTGGATCGCCATGGACTGCGGCCGCGACCAGCTCGGCCTGGGCGGCGCGGGTCGCCCTGATCGCAGAGCAGTTGCCGGCGCAGGCGTATGTGCTCGGCTGGTCGCTGGGCGGCATGCTGGCCTGGTCACTGGCGGCCTACGCGCCGGCGCGCGTGCGCGCTGTGGTGTCGGTCTGCGCTTCCCCCCGCTTTGTCGCAGAAGAGGCATGGCCAGGGACCCGACCGGGTGTACTGGCCGGGTTTGCCAGTCAGTTGCAGGCGGACAGCCACAAAACCATCGAGCGATTTCTCGCGGTGCAAGCCATGGGCAGTCCGCAGGCACGTGATGAGATGCGGACCCTGCGTGCACAGTTGCAGCAACTGCCGGCGGCGGATCCCGGTGCCTTGGCCCAGGGGCTGCACTGGTTGGAATCCTTGGATTTGCGTGATCAGTTGGCCAACCTGAGCGTTCCTACGCTTTGTCTGTTTGGCCGACTGGATGGCCTGGTGCCTCATGCGGTGATGGCTCAAGCCTGTTTTCAGCAGCCAATGGTGACCACGCACCTGTTTAGCGCGTCGGCGCATGCGCCTTTCCTGACCGAAACGAATGCGTTTGTTGACATCATCCAACGCTTTTATCGGTCCATCTGATAGACGGTGCGCCCAGGGTGACTTTCATTGTGGACAGTTCTGGTCAATAATTAGCCTGTAAGGGTGTAAATGATCACCAGCCAACCCTGATGGAGGTCACCATGAACATTAGCGGACCCTCGAGTGCCATGAACAGTGGTGTGCTCGGTTTCCAGCGAGCGAGCCAGCAGGTCGATCAGAGTGCGCAGGATCTGGCGCGCGCCGGGACGACCACGTCAACCTCGGTGGAGACGCCACGGCCGGTCGATACCACCAGTGCACTGGTGAGCTTGAAGAGTGGCGAGCAGGCGGGCATGACCTCGGCCAAAGTGGTCAAAACAGCCGATGAGATGATGGGTACCTTACTGGATATCCACGTCTGAGCAGCTACCTTGGGCGGAGCGTGTGATGGCTGTCTCGACGACCTACCCCAATATGGTGCCACTGGCACTGCATCCCGGGACCGAAGCGGCCTGGCGGGAGACCCGTGGGCGAGAATTGATTCCCGCCACCGGGCAAAGCGAAGCCTATGCCCGCGAGTCACAAGTTGGCAGTGATAAGGATAAATATCGCACCCAGGATGGTCGCCAGAGTACGTCGTCGACGCTGGCCAGTGATACCACAGTGACGCTGACTCAAGAGGCGATCCAGCGGCAATCGGAAGATGCCTCGCAAGAGCAACGTGACCATCATGCCGCCCAGGATCAGCATGCCGAGCCTACTGCCCAGTCCGAGCAGGCCCATAGCCAGGAACAGCCAGCCAGCAGTGGCGATGATCAGACCTCGACCGCAACGGATGGCGACGCAGATAGCCCCGCAGATCCGGGGGCAGACAAGCAGGATACCGCAGGGCAACCGCTGACCAGCGAAGAGCAAAAAGCGGTCGAGGCGCTCTCCACCCGCGATGAAGAGGTCCGCCAACATGAGAGTGCTCATCAGATCAATGGTGGCCAATATGCCCAGGCACCGACCTTTGATCTGACGCGTGGACCGGATGGTAAAAGCTATGCAACCGGTGGTGAGGTCAAGATTGACCTGTCCAAAGAGGCTACGCCACAAGCCACTATCCAGAAAATGCAGCAAATCGAGCGTGCTGCCCTGGCGCCGCAAGAGCCCTCGCCACAAGACCGGCGAGTTGCCGCCCGCGCCGCACAGATTGCGGAGCAGGCGCGAGCCGATGAATTACGCCAGCAACAACAGCCCAGCGCGCAAGCACAGCGGTTGAGTGAACAGGCACCGGCGGCAGAGACCTTGATCCGCAGCATTAACGATCCAAAGCAGGAGGAGCAGTCGCCGGTGATGACGCTACGCAATCTTGCCATCAGTCGCCGTTATGCCCAATCCTGGCAGTCCACCCAGCCTGCCACCGTCAGCCGTTACGCCTGATACACAGCCCTCCTTGTCTCTTGTCACATCTGACAATTGATCGGCTTTTCCGAAATAGCAGCATTCTTTTGTTCTGATGCTTATGAAATAGTAGGCAGGCTCGATATTTGTTGACCAATCAAGCACATGTCATGGAGTGAATAATGGATGAAGTGATGGAAAAGCCGGTTTCTACCGGTAGTGTCAAGCTGGTGTATATCCTCTATCTGGTCGCCATTTTGATTGGGCTGACCGGGATTGTTGGCGTGATTGTCGCTTATGTAAACAAAAGTGATGCGCCGGAGTGGTTATCCACGCACTACCGCTATCAGATCCGCACCTTCTGGATTGGTGGCCTCTACATATTGGTAGGCAGCCTGCTCTCGCTGGTGATCATCGGTTGGTTTATCCTGTTGTTCTGGGTCATCTGGCTGATCGTGCGTTGTGTGAAGGGGATGAAGTATGCTGATAACCAACAGGCGATTCCCAATCCGACGACCTGGATGTTCTGAGCCAATAGCTAGATGCTCGCCTGCTGCGTGCTCATGCGTTTTGGTTGCCCCCCTGTGACGCGATGAACCTGCGCTGGGGGGAGATAAAACAAGGGCGCCTTATGGCGCCCTTGTTGTTATGCGGCCAACATCGGTATTAGCGGCCGCGCTTGGCGCGGGCAAAGGCATCGGCGAAGGCATTATTACCGGCTGGGGCGTTACCAGCCGTGCCCCCTTTGCCAGTCGATGCGCCGCCATCACGCGCCGGACGGCGGGGCGGATTGTCGCGTGGGGTGCTGCTGCGCGCTGGCTGGCTGCCACCCTGTGCCGGCCTGTCCTGTAGACGCATGGTCAGGGCAATACGCTTGCGCGGGATGTCGACCTCCACCACCTTGACCTGGACGATATCCCCGGCCTTGACCACCTCGCGCGGATCATTGATGAACCGGTCGGTCAGGGCGGAGATATGTACCAGGCCATCCTGATGGACGCCGATATCGACGAAGGCGCCGAAGTTGGTCACGTTGGTGACACAGCCTTCCAGCTGCATGCCGGGCTCCAGATCCTGCAGCGTCTCGACCCCCTCGCGGAAGGTGGCAGTGCGGAACTCCGGGCGCGGGTCGCGGCCGGGTTTATCCAGCTCGCCGATGATATCGGTCACCGTCGGCACACCGAATCGTTCATCGGTGAAGGCGGCCGGTGACAAGGTACGCAGCAGGCTGCTGTTACCGATCAGCGCGCTGACCTCAAGCCCGGTCTGCGCCAGGATGCGTTCGACCACCGGATAGGCTTCCGGATGTACCGCCGAGGCGTCCAGCGCATTGTCGCCGTGGCGGATGCGCAGGAAGCCGGCACACTGCTCGAACGCTTTCGGTCCCAGCCGGGCGACTTCTAGCAGTTGGCGACGATGGCGGAAGGCGCCGTGGCTATCACGCCAGCTGACAATATTCCGCGCCAGGGTGGCGGTCAGGCCGGAGACTCGACTCAGCAACGGCACCGAGGCGGTGTTGATATCAACGCCGACGGCGTTGACGCAGTCCTCGACCACGGTTTCCAGGTTGCGTGCCAGCAAGGTCTGGCTGACATCATGCTGGTACTGGCCGACGCCGATGCTTTTCGGATCGATCTTGACCAGCTCGGCCAGCGGATCCTGCAAGCGGCGGGCAATCGACACCGCGCCACGCAGCGAGACATCCAGATCCGGGAACTCGTTGGCGGCGAGTTCGGAGGCGGAGTAGACCGAGGCGCCAGCCTCGCTGACCACCACCTTTTGTGCCTGCAACGCCGGGTGACGTTGCAGCAGCTCGCCGACCAAGCGCTCGGTTTCGCGCGAGGCGGTACCGTTGCCGATGCTGATCAGCCCCACGTCATGGCGGTGGCATAGGGTATACAGCGTCTGCAGGGATTGCTCGACCTGGCGGCGCGGTTCAAACGGATAGATGGTATCGGTGGCCACCAGCTTGCCAGTGCTATCGACAATCGCCACCTTGACCCCGGTGCGGATCCCCGGATCCAGCCCCATGGTGGTTTTCATCCCCGCCGGCGCGGCCATCAGCAGATCCTTGAGATTGCTGGCAAACACGCGGATCGCCTCTGCTTCGGCCTGTTCGCGCAAGCGGCCAATCAGCTCGGTCTCCATCTGCGGGGCGAGCTTGATTTTCCAGGTCCAGCTGACCACGCTGGCCAACCAGGCATCGGCCGGCCTTCCTTGTTGACGCAGCCCCTGACGGATCGCAATCAGCCCTTCGCAAGGGTGGCTGCCGCTATCCTCGCCGGCCAGCAGGGCCAGGCTGAGGATCCCCTCGTTGCGTCCACGCAGCATGGCCAGCATACGGTGCGACGGGACCTTGGCCAATGGCTCCTCATGGTCAAAATAGTCGCTGAATTTGGCCCCTTCCTGCTCCTTGCCGGCCTGTACACTGGCTTTGAGCCGCGCGTACTGCCACAGATAATCACGCATCTGCTCGAGCAGGGTGGCATCCTCGGCAAAGCGCTCCATCAGGATATAGCGGGCGCCGTCGAGGGCTGATTTGGTATCGGCGATGCCGAGCTCGCTATTGATAAAGGCTTGCGCCTCGCGTTCCGGATCACGTTGCGGTTCGGCAAGTAACAGGTCGGCCAGCGGTGCGAGCCCTGCCTCGATCGCCATCTGACCGCGGGTGCGGCGTTTGGGGCGATAGGGCAGATAGAGATCTTCCAACCGCGTCTTGGAATCGGCGGCCAGCAGGTCAGCCCGGAGCGCCGGGGTCAGCAACCCCTGCTCGTCGATGCTCGACAGTATGGTCTGGCGGCGATCTTCGAGTTCGCGCAGGTAGCCGAGTCGTTGTTCGAGCTGGCGCAGTTGGGTGTCATCCAGCCCGCCGGTGATCTCTTTACGGTAGCGGGCAATAAACGGGACCGTCGCCCCCTCATCCAGCAGGCGCACCGCCGCATCGACCTGAGCTGGTCGGCAGGCGAGTTCATGGGCAATCAATTGGTTGATAGCAGTCATCAGGATCTCTGGCTAAACATCAGATAGTGCGGCACATGGTCCGCATTCAACCCTAGCAGCATAGCCGGAGATGGCGTCTGAACCTAGTCATCATGGTGGCAGACGATGGCGGTTCGCGCAGCTATCGCGGCGTTGAGGGCATGGTCGCTGGCTCACTTCGGAATTGCTGGGGGTATGCCACCCACTGGCCAGAAAAATTAAGAAATATGGCCAGATGAACCCGCTTTTACGGTTTGTACATCCTGACACAATCACTTTCTGGTGTGACCTAGATCACTATGTTATACCGAACGCGATCCGGCGATAACTGACATGGATGCGCTGTCGCCGTCCAAGCATTCCATGACTGGCAAATAAAAAAATGACTGTACTAACCCCCACTCGTTTCAGTGTCTGGCAGCTTGCTCGCCTGGCACATCCAGCTCACTCCCGTCACTGGTGCATGCATCGCCTGCGCTATCTGCTGCGGGGGTGTTTGTATCGACGTCCGCTGGCACGCGTCTGGTCAGTGTTCAGTGACCCCCTGTTACGCGCGTTACCGGCCCGCGAGCCGTCGTTGCTGGATAAGGTCACTCGTCCTTATCTGCATGCGCAGGCGTCGGCCTGGCAACGGGCCTGCCTGATGACCGATCACTATACGTTTCTTCGCCAACAGCTCCCGGCACTGATTGCGCCGCTCTATCTTGAGTCGGGCATCGAGGTGGGCCAGTACCCGGTGGCGGATGAACAGGGCGATCCGTTTCGCATCGTGCTGCGTTACGAGCCGCGTTTTCGCCGCGAGGGCGAACTGGCGCTGTCGATTGTCGATGCGTCCAACCGCCGCTGGTATACCTGTGCCTTCTCGATTATTCATCAAGCAGAACAACCTGCCTTGGTGATTGGTGTGATGCAGGGGCCGACCGGTAAGCTGGGTAGCGAGGCGGCGCGCGAGGGCATCCGCTTGTTGACCAAAATGGGCTTTGGCTTGCGCCCGCGCGATTTGTTGCTGGAGTTGGTGCTGCAACTGGCTGAGGTCTGGTCGATTCCCCAAGTGCTGGCGGTGACCAGCCAGAGCCATGTGTTCCGTTCGCCCTACTATCGGCGCCGCAAACAGGGCTGTGTCAAAATCGACTATGACGCCCTGTGGCAGGAGTGGCCGTCGGCACCCTATAACGACAAGTTCACCCGCCTGCTGCCGGCGGCCCACAAGTCACTGGACGAGGTGCCATCGAAGAAACGGGCCATGTACCGCCACCGTTTTGCCTGGCTGGAGACGCTGTCCGCGGCCATGCGTGCCAATCTGGCGCCGACTTTGGGCTAACCGCCCGTGCATCGCTGCGCGGTCTGGTCGATAATGGCGTCGACCAGACCGAGGAGCAAACATGAAGACCCCTTTAATTACCCGCGAAGGTTACGAAGCACTCAAGCAGGAGCTGGACTATCTGTGGCGCGAAAAACGACCGGATGTGACCCGCAAGGTGACCTGGGCGGCCAGCCTCGGCGACCGTAGTGAGAACGCGGATTACCAATATAATAAGCGTCTACTGCGCGAGATTGATCGCCGGGTACGCTATTTGCGCAAGTGTATCGAGCTGCTCAAGGTCGTGGACTATGCCGCACAGCAGGAGGGCAAGGTGTTCTTCGGGGCCTGGGTCGAGGTCGAAAACGGAGAGGGCGAGTTGCACCGCTTTCGGATTGTCGGTCCGGACGAGATCTTTCTGCGCAAGGATTACATCTCGATCGATGCACCGATGGCGCGCGCCCTGTTGAAGAAGGCCGAAGACGACGAGGCGGAAGTGGTGACGCCGGCCGGTCGCAAGCTGTGGTTTATCAACCGGATTGCCTATCAGCGCCCCGCTGAGTGGCCAGCGCCGGAAGCCAGTGCGCCGTCACCGCTGGCGCCAGAGCCGCCACTTGGGGTCGGTGATGCCTGAGCGGTGTGCTTGAGCGTCAGCCAACGAAAACGGGCCGGCGGCTAATGCTGGTCAGTGAAGCACGCCGGAGATACAACCTTTTTCGCCAACACGCCGTCAACCCTTCCATGGGGGCTCGATGGCGGCATCCCTGCCGCCAACGGTTGACTCAACCGGTTATCTCTCCTTCGTTAACTGACTGGCATTAGGGCCGCTCGGCCCGTTTTCATGTTTCCGGTCTAATGGCTTAGCCCAATTGCGGCCCGGCGGCCACCAGACGACGCCCTTCGTCATTATCCGTGTACTGTTCAAAGTTGCGGATAAAGCGCTGGCCGAGATCCTGCGCTTTGTTCTCCCACTCCTCCTGGCTGGCGTAGGTATCGCGCGGGTCCAGGATGTGCGGATTCACATTCGGCAGATCGACCGGCATTGCCAGATTGAAGATCGGCAGCGTGGTCATTTGGGCGCGCTCGATACTGCCATCCAGGATGGCGTCGATAATCGCGCGGGTATCCTTGATCGAGATACGCTTGCCGCTGCCGTTCCAGCCGGTGTTGACCAGATAGGCCTCGGCGCCGGCGGCCTCCATTCGCTTGACCAGCTCTTGCCCATACTGGGTCGGGTGCAGGGTGAGGAACGCCTTGCCGAAACAGGCGGAGAAGGTCGGTTGCGGCTCGGTGATCCCGCGTTCGGTCCCCGCCAATTTGGCGGTGAAGCCGGAGAGGAAGTGGTATTGGGTCTGATCCTTGGTCAGCTTGGAGACCGGCGGCAATACACCAAAGGCATCAGCGGTGAGGAAGATCACCTTGGTCGCATGGCCGGCGGCCGACACCGGTTTGACGATATTGTCGATATGGTAGAGCGGGTAGGAGACGCGGGTGTTCTCGGTGCGGCTGCCATCATCAAAATCGACATTGCCGTCAGCATCGACGGTGACGTTCTCCAGCAGGGCATCGCGACGGATTGCGTTGTAAATATCCGGCTCCGCCTCCTTGCTCAGCTTGATGGTCTTGGCGTAGCAGCCCCCCTCGAAGTTGAACACCCCTTCATCATCCCAGCCATGTTCGTCATCGCCGATCAGCGCACGCTTCGGATCGGTCGACAGCGTGGTCTTGCCGGTGCCGGAGAGACCGAAGAATACCGCGACATCGCCATCCGGGCCGACATTGGCCGAGCAGTGCATCGAGGCAATCCCGCGGCGCGGCAGCAGGTAGTTCATGATCGAGAACATCCCCTTCTTCATTTCGCCGCCGTACCAGGTGCCGCCGATGACCTGCATCTTCTCGGTCAGGTTAAAGGCAACAAAGTTCTCCGAGTTCAGTCCCTGATCTTTCCACTGCGGATTGGTGCATTTAGAGCCGTTGAGCACCACAAAGTCCGGCTCGAAGTCGGCCAGTTCGGCGTCGGTCGGGCGGATAAACATATTCTTGGCAAAGTGGGCCTGCCAGGCCACCTCGGTAATGATCCGCACCTTGAGGCGGGTGTCGGCATGGGCGCCGCAGAAGCCGTCAATCACAAACAGGCGTTTGCCGGAGAGCTCTTCCTGTACCAGCGACTTGAGATGGCTCCACACCTCCGGAGAGATCGGTTTGTTGTCGTTCTTGCCACCATTGCTCCACCACACGGTGTCGCGGGTCAGATCATCCATGACCAGATATTTGTCCTTGGGCGAACGGCCGGTAAACACACCGGTATCAACCTTCACCGCCCCCAGCTTGGTCACGATGCCGCATTCATAGCCAGAGAGCGCCGGATTGGTCTCTTCGGCAAACAGCTGCTCGTAGGAGGGGTTACGCACGATGTCGGTGACATGGTGAATGCCATAGTGTTCGAGGCTCAGTACATCAGCCAGGGTACCTTGTTGGGTCATAGTTTTCTCCTGGTGGTCGTAGGGTAAACAGCATGGAGTCATTCTGTTAATGAGTCTAAAACACGGGTGTTGTCCGGAACCGCGACAGGCTTCAAATTCCGGTGAGTCACTTCAGTGATGACATTGCATAAATAGCGGCTCTTATGGTGTTTTATGCTGGCATGTTGGTCGGTGGTGGTTTTAATTCCTGAGTCATCCTGGTTTGTTGGGTGATAAAAACCTTGTAAATCATATGTTTAATTTGTGAACTGTGCGCAAAATTTGCGCTATTTTTGTGAGCGATTACGCACTGTCAGTGCCAATCAATATCGGCAGTAGGTGATACCTGTGTGCGGGGGGCACATTGGCGTGGGGCAGGAGGGAACCGGCAACCGCGCAAGGTCGGTCACCGGTCAGCTCAGGCAGGGCAATGGCCTGAGTTAGTGGGTTTGTGGGCTATCCGGCTGCCGGCTGCTGTGGAACAGCGCCTGCACATCGACGGTGTCAAACTGGTAATGGCTACCACAGTAATCACAGTGCATGTCGATGGTGCCCTGCTCGGCCAGAATTGCTTCGGCCTCGTTGAGACCGACCTGCAGTAAGGCCTGTTCGCAGCGGTGGCGGGAGCAGGTGCAATGGAAGCGGATGGCCTGCGGCTCGAACACCCGCACCTCCTCCTCGTGATACAAGCGATAGAGGATCTCGGTGGCGGGCAGCGCAAACAACTCCTCATCCTTGATGGTATCGGTCAGGGTCGCCAGGTGTTCGAAATCGGCTTCGTGGTTGTCATCCTGGGCGGGGAGGGCCTGCAGTAGCATGCCCGCGGCGGCGCTGGCCTCATCACTGGTTTGGGTACGGATCCAGATCCGGGTAGCCAGCTGTTCTGACTGGGCAAAATATTGCTCCAGACAGGCGGCCAGCGAATCCTGCTCCAGCGCAATGATGCCCTGATAGCGTTCACCCTGATCCGGGGTAATGGTGATCACCATATGACCATCGCCAATCAGTTCGCGGAACGACAGTGGCTGGTCCAGGTCACCTTCCCAGCGTGCGACGCCGCGCAGTTGTTGCTGGTGGTCACCGTTGATCACCGCCAGACGCAGGGGCCCCTGGCCCTGCAGCTGGACGGTGATCGAGCCCTCGAACTTCAGTGTGGCGGTGAGCAGGCTGGTGGCAACCAGCATCTCGGCCAGGATCTGGCGCACTGCCAGCGGATAGGACTGGGCTTGCAGCATGCTGGCGCAGGTCTGTTCGAGCTGCACCAGTTCACCACGCACCTGGTGGTGTTCAAAGAGATAGCGATAGAGTTGATCCGGTTGTGTCATCTTGGTTCTCGGTCTGTGATGGGCAAGCCGGCGCTCAGGCCAGATCGCCCTGTTTGAGTCGTAGTAGGTCGCGGCGTTGTTTTTTGTCCGGTCGGGTTTCCGGATGCGGCGCGTACAGGCTGTTCAGGCGTCGCGCTTCGGCCATCTTGGCCCGTTTGGCCAGACTGGCGGCCGTCTCTTCATAGAGCAGAGCGGCTTCCGGTGCCCCCCGGCGCTGTTCACTGAGCACCCGGACGATCACCTCTCGTTCGTCATCACCTTGCCACAGGCGTAACTGCGCGCCGACTTCGACCTGCTTGCCTGGTTTGCTGCGCTGGCCATTGTAATGCACCTTGCCGCCTTCAATCATGCTACGGGCTATTGCGCGGGTCTTATAGAAGCGTGCGGCCCATAACCATTTATCAAGGCGCAGGGCGCTGGCGTTCTCTGCGGTCATCCTGGCGCTCCTGTATCTGATGAAAAAGAGAGTATACCAGAGGATAAACCATGTCAGGTTTCATCAATTTAAGTGGCGCCATTCATGAATTTGTCATTGCGTGAGGTCAGGGCGGTTGTCAGTTCCATCGCTACAGGTAAGAATACCTGACTTGCAAAATGGGTCACGAGCGGCTACGCCGCCTTTAGGCAGGAAAAGATGTTGGAACGGGATGCAATGCGACGCTGGGCACGCTGGTTGCCAGTCAGCCGCAGCAGTCAGTTGATCATGCTGATACTGCTGGTGCTGGCCTGTCAGCAATTGGCGACGCTGACCTGGCGTCTGTTGCCAGCCCCTGCCGCCAAGTCCGCGCCGTTAAACCTGCCTGTGGCGCGCGGGCCGGCCCCGGCACCGCTGGATCCGGGTCCCTTGCTGGCGTTGACGCTGTTTGGCAAGGCGGAGAATGCGGCCGCCGTGTTGCCACCGCCGCGACCGACCGATGGCAATGCCCCGCGTACCAAACTTAACCTGACCCTGACCGGGGTGCTGGCCAGTACCGTACCCAGCCGCTCCATCGCCATTATTCTCAGTGCCGGAGATGAAAGTACCTACGGCCCTGGGGAAACCATTCATGGAACGCGTGCCAAGTTGCGCGCCGTACAGCCCGATCGGGTGATCATTGATAACCAGGGGCAGGACGAAACCCTGATGCTGGATGGTGAGACCTATAAGGCGGCACCGGCCGGTGCCGCCCCGCCTGGACCGCCGCCGGCCAATGGGCCGGACCTGCACGCCTTGCGCGATGATCTGGTCAAGGATCCGGGCAAACTGCTGGATTATGTCAACATTTCGCCGGTGATGAACGGCGACAAGCTTTCTGGGTATCGGGTCAATCCAGGCAAAGATCCCGGCTTCTTTAGCCGTTTGGGTTTGCAGGCCAATGATCTGGCCGTGGCCATCAATGGCTACGATCTGCGCGACACTGGTCAGGCAATGCAGATCATGAATCAATTACCCAACATGACCGAGATGACCCTGACGCTGGAGCGAAATGGCCAGCAACAGGATGTATATATCAATCTGGCGCAATAGAGGCCAGCACCGCGGAGTCGAGGCGTTAATGCACATCAAGGGTACACGTTCTGTATTGGCTGGCATTCTCGTTGCCGCCCTGCTGGGGGCGCCATGCAGCCAGGCGGCGGAGTTTTCTGCCAGTTTCAAGAACACCGACATTCAGGAATTCATCAATACCGTCGGCCGCAACCTGAACAAGACCATCATTGTCGATCCGGCGGTACGCGGCAAAATCAATGTGCGTAGCTATGACCTGCTGAATGAAGAGCAGTACTACCAATTTTTCTTGAGCGTGCTCGACGTGTATGGCTTTGCCGTGGTGCCGATGGACAGTGGGGTGGTCAAGGTGGTGCGCTCCAACACCGCTAAGACCTCTGGGGTACCGGTGGTGGATGACGCCAAACCGGGCTCAGGCGACGAGATGGTGACCCGCGTGGTGCCGGTGCGCAACGTCTCGGTGCGCGAACTGGCCCCCTTGTTGCGCCAGCTGAATGACAATGCCGGTGGCGGCAACGTCGTGCATTATGAACCCTCCAATGTGCTGCTGATTACCGGCCGTGCCATGGTGGTCAACCGTCTGGTCGAGATCGTACATCGCGTCGACAAGGCCGGTGACCAGGATGTTGACATCATTCGTCTGCGTTTTGCCTCGGCCGCGGAGATCGTGCGTCTGGTGACCGCGCTGACCAAGGATGACAAACAGGGGGGCAGCAGTTCGTTGCTGACGCCGAAAGTGGTGGCTGATGAGCGCACCAATGCGGTGGTGATCTCCGGCGAGCCCAAGGCACGTCAGCGTGTGATCCAGATGATCCGCCAGCTGGATAAGGATCAGGAGAGCCAGGGTAATACCCGCGTCTTCTATCTCAAGTATGCCAAGGCCAAGAATCTGGTCGATGTGCTGACCGGGGTCAGCAAGAGTATCCAGACCGGCAAGGGCGGTACCACCACCCAGGCCTCGGCCGGCAGCGGGGGGATCACCGCCGACAAGAAGGTAAGCATTGAAGCCGACGAGCAGACCAACTCACTGATTATCACCGCGCAGCCGGACATGATGCAGGAGATGGAGAAGATCCTCGGCCGGTTGGATATCCGTCGTGCCCAGGTGCTGGTTGAAGCCATCATCGTTGAGTTGACCAGCAGCAATGCGGCGCAACTCGGCGTGCAGTGGGGGAATACCAATGCCGGTATGGTGCAGTTTGCCGACAGCACCTCGTCGAATATCGGGGTGACCACCTATCTGGATTACAAGAGCTCGGATCCAAGTACCAGCAGTACCTCGACGGTGGCGGGTCTGTCCGGTGCCGCGCTCGGCTTCTACCACGGCGACTGGTTTGGATTGGTGACCGCATTGCGTTCCGATACCAAGAACGATGTGTTGGCGACTCCAAGTCTGGCCACCATGGACAACCAGGAGGCCGAGTTCAATGTCGGTCAGGAAGTGCCGGTGCTGACCGGGACCCAGACCTCGACCGACAGCAGTACCGTCTACAACACGGTTGAGCGCAAGACGGTCGGCACCAAGCTCAAGTTCAAGCCGCAGATCAACGAAGGGGATTCGGTGATGCTGGATATCGAGCAGGAGGTTTCCAGCGTCGATTCCACCACCACCAGCAGCAGCCTGGGCTCGACCTTTAACGTGCGTACCATCAAGAACTCGGTACTGGTGAAGAGCGGCGAAACCATTGTCCTTGGCGGTCTGCTCGACGAGAAGACCAATGAGGTGGTCTCCAAGGTGCCATTGCTCGGCGATATCCCGGTGGTCGGTGAGCTGTTCAAGTCGACCAAGAGCGATAAGACCAAGCGTAACCTGATGGTGTTTATCCGTCCGACCATCCTGCGTGATCCGGTGACTTATACCGGGATTTCGAATAACAAGTACACCATGTTCCGTGCTGAACAGCTCGAACGCGCCAGCAAGGGGCTGCGCCTGATGCCGGACCTGTCGACGCCACAGCTGCAGGCCTACCCGGAACCGGACAAGGACGCGATCGTGTCGCCTGAGGTGCAGCAGATGATTGATAACATGAGCAAGAATCAGCAGAGCGCCGCCTCGTCCGCCCGGTCGACCTTCCTGAGACCGGCACAATGAATAGCGCACTGACCTCCGCCAGCGTCGCCGCGATGGGTGATGGCGTCGATGCCCCACGGGATGGCGTGCCGGACAGCGCAGCGGTGGAGGGCGTGGATAGCGCGGTCCGCCTGCCGTTCGCCTTTGCCCGCGACCGCGGGGTGATCCTTGAGGAGCGTGCCGACGGCTTGTACCTGTTGGTGCGCCCCGGGGTGACCACGCAAACCCTGCTTGAGGCGCGCCGGGTGGCTGGGGCGCCGTTTGTGGTGGAGACGCTCGAAGGCGAGGCGTTTGATGAGCATCTGATGGCCAGCTATCAGCGCGATTCGTCTGAAGCACGCCAACTGATGGAGGATATCGGTAACGAGGTGGACTTCTTTACGCTGGCCGAAGAGCTGCCGGAGAATGAGGATCTACTCGATGCCGAGGATGACGCGCCGATCATCCGCCTGATTAATGCCATGCTCAGCGAAGCGATCAAGGAGGAGGCGTCGGATATTCATATCGAGACGTTTGAACGCCACCTGGTGATCCGTTTCCGAATCGATGGCGTGTTGCGCGAAATCCTGCGTCCGCAACGCAAGCTGGCCTCGTTGCTGGTGTCGCGTATCAAGGTCATGGCACGGCTGGATATTGCCGAGAAGCGTATCCCGCAGGATGGTCGTATCGCATTGCGTATTGGCGGCCGGGCAGTCGACGTGCGTGTGTCAACCATGCCGTCGAGTTATGGTGAGCGCGTGGTGCTGCGTCTGCTCGACAAGAACAATGTGCGTCTTGAGCTCAAACAGCTGGGGATGACCAAGCGTAACCGTGAGCACATCTCCTCGCTGATCCGCAAACCGCACGGCATTATTCTGGTCACTGGGCCGACCGGCTCGGGTAAGTCGACCACCCTGTATGCGGCGCTGTCGGAGATCAACTCACGCGACCGCAATATCCTCACCGTCGAAGACCCTATCGAATATGACCTGGAAGGCATCGGCCAGACCCAGGTCAATCCCAAGGTGGACATGACCTTTGCCCGTGGCCTGCGTGCGATTCTGCGTCAGGACCCGGATGTGGTGATGGTCGGCGAAATCCGTGACCTCGAAACCGCGCAAATTGCCGTGCAGGCGTCGTTGACCGGTCACCTGGTGATGTCAACCCTGCATACCAATACCGCCATCGGTGCGGTCACCCGTTTGCGGGACATGGGCATCGAGCCGTTTCTGTTGTCGACCTCGCTACTTGCCGTGCTGGCGCAGCGTCTGGTGCGCACCCTGTGTCCGGCTTGCCGCATTGGCTATCAGCCGAGCGCACAGGAGCGTGAGGTGCTGGATGTGGCCCCTGACGCGGCAGTCACCGTCTATCGCGCCTGCGGTTGTGAGGCCTGTAACCAGACCGGCTATCGCGGTCGTACGGGTATTCATGAGTTGTTGCTGGTGGATGAGTCAGTGCGCGAGGCGATCCACGCTGAATCCGGTGAAATGGCGATTGAGCGTCTGATCCGTAACCACACCCCGAGCATCCGTCGTGACGGCATGGACAAGGTGCTGGCCGGGGTCACCAGCCTGGAAGAAGTGCTGCGTGTGACGCGGGAGGACTAAGATGGCCGCCTACGAATACCAGGCGCTCGACAGTAAGGGGCGGCGCAAGCAGGGTGTCCAGGAGGCGGATTCGGCCCGTCAGGTGCGTCAGATCCTGCGTGAGCAGGGGCTGACCCCGCTGGAGGTCACGGAGAGCACCGAGAAGGTGCGCCGTGAGGCGACCGGCTTTGCACTGTTGCGCCCCTCGATGAGCACCGGCGAGTTGGCACTGGTGACCCGTCAGTTGGCCACCCTGGTCGCCGCCGCACTGCCGATTGAGGAGGCACTCAAGGCGGTCGCCCAGCAGTGCGATAAGCCCCGTCACCGGACGCTGATGGCCGCCGTGCGCAGCAAGGTGGTTGAAGGCCACAGTCTGGCCGATGCAATGGCCGCCTTCCCGTCGATCTTTGATCAACTGTATCGCGCCATGGTGGCGGCCGGCGAAAAGTCTGGCCACCTCGATATCGTGCTCAACCGTCTCGCCGACTACACCGAACAGCGCCAGCATATGAAGAGCAAATTGATGCAGGCGATGATCTATCCGGTGGTGCTGACCCTGGTCGCGGTGGGCGTGATTGCCATCCTGCTCTCCTCGGTGGTGCCCAAGGTGGTTGAGCAGTTTGTACATATGAAACAACAATTGCCGCTGTCGACCCGCATCCTGATGGGCTGTAGCGACTTTGTGCGTGATTACGGACTGTGGCTGCTGATGCTGCTGGCGGGTCTGGTGCTGTTCTGGCGCTGGTGGGTCAAGGATGCCGACCGCCGGCGCGGCTGGCATCGCCAGGTGCTGCGTCTGCCGGTGATTGGCCGGGTCAGTCGCGGGCTGAATACCGCCCGTTATGCGCGCACGCTGAGTATTCTCAACTCCAGCGCGGTGCCGTTGCTGGAGGGGATGCGCATCAGTGGCGAGGTGCTGACCAACGACTTTGCGCGCGCCTGCCTGACAGAGGCTGCCGGCCATGTGCGCGAGGGCAGCAGTCTGCGTGCGGCGCTGGAGCAGACCCGGCTGTTTCCGCCGATGATGCTGCACATGATCGCCTCCGGCGAGCGCTCAGGGGAGCTGGATGGCATGCTCGAGCGGGCGGCCGATAACCAGGATCGTGAATTTGAAGGCCAGGTCAACATGGCGCTCGGCGTGTTCGAGCCGTTGCTGGTGGTCACCATGGCGGTGGTGGTGCTCGGGATTGTGGTCTCTATCCTGCAGCCGCTGATGGACCTGAATAATATGATTAGCCGCTGATAGCCAGCGGTAGCCATTTTTTGTCTGACCAGGAGGATGTATGCGAAACAGACAGGCGCAACGCGGTTTCACGTTGCTGGAAATCATGGTGGTTATTGTGATCCTCGGCATTCTGGCCAGTATCGTGGTGCCCAACCTGATGGGCAACAAGGAGAAGGCCGACCGGCAAAAGGCGGTCACGGATATCGTGGCACTGGAGAATGCGCTGGATATGTACAAGCTGGATAACAGCCGTTATCCAACCACTGAACAGGGGCTGGAGTCGCTGGTCAACAAGCCGAACAGTGAGCCGGAGCCGCGTAACTATCGTGATGGCGGTTATATCAAGCGTCTGCCCAAGGACCCGTGGGGCAATGCCTATCAACTGCTGAGCCCGGGAGAACACGGCAAGATCGATGTCTTCTCCACTGGCCTGGATGGCGAAGCGGGCACCGATGACGACATCGGCAACTGGAACATGGATAAGTAAGGCGACACATTGAAGCGCGTTCAACATCGGGGGTTCACCCTGATCGAAATTATGCTGGTGATTGTCATCATCGGCTGTGCGGTGGGGATTGTGGTGCTGTCGATCCCCGGTCTGGCGCCTGGTGGCCAGGATGATTTACGGACCCAGGCAACCCGGCTGACGGCAGTGGTGCAGCAGCTGTCGGAACAGGCGGTGCTCGAGGGGCGGGTGATTGCCCTGCGGGTCGACAAGACCGGTTACCGTTTTATGGTGCGCGCTCGCAAGGCCGATGTCCCGGTCGAGCAACAGAAGACCGCGATTGCCACTGAATGGGATGACCAACTCTGGATCCCCTATGTCAAAGACAAGGTGGTCACGGAGGGGACCTTCCCGACCGGAACCCAAGTGGATTTGTCGTTGGGGGGGCTGACGTTGGACAACGAAAGCCGGACCCTCGGCGTCGAGAAGCAGGACTGGTTTGCCCGCAGTGGGGATGACAGTGACCTGGCGCCGCAGATCCTGCTGCTGCCGGGGAATGAGATCACCCCGTTTGAGCTGACGCTGACGGCGGCGGCTGACAGCGGCAGCGATAGCCAGCCCTATCTGGTGCAGATCCGTGGCGACGAGACTGGCAAGGTCGAAGCGCTGGATCGTGCGGCGCTGGCTGCGATCAGCAAGGAGTAATCATCATGAGACCGGCACGGGGCATGACACTGCTGGAGGTACTGGTTGCGTTGGCGGTATTTGCGCTGGCCGGCCTGGCCTTGGTGCGTACCGTGACCGGTCAAATGGTGGCACTCGGCGATATGGAAGAGAAGACCCTGGCGACCTGGGTGGCGGATAACCAGTTGGCGGAGCTGACGCTGGCCAAACGCTGGCCCGGCACCGACTGGACCAAGGGGCAGGAAAACATGGCAGGGCGAACCTGGTACTGGCGCTGGCAAGGGGTGGAAACCAATGATGATAGCTTCCGCGCGCTGGATGTGGAGGTGCGGACCGAAGAGGCAGCAGCCAATGCCCGCGCCACGTTACGTACTTATGTCTCCCGTTGACGTAGCTATGTCTCCCGTTAACGCACTTATGTCTCCCGTGAACGCAGCGAGGTCTCCCGTTAATGCACGGTCGCGGCGGCCGCGCAGCGAGCAGGGCTTCACCTTGATTGAGGTGCTGGTCGCCCTGCTGGTCATGGCCAGCCTGAGCCTTGGCGCCTATCAGGTGCTGCAAGGGGTGATGCGCAATGATGAGGTGATGCGCGATCGCAGCGAACGACTGGCCACGTTGCAGCGGGTCTTCAATGTGATGGAGCGCGACTTCAGCCAGATCACCGAGCGCACCACCCGCGACAATGGTGAAACCAGCACTGCCGTATTCACCGCGGCGCAGTTTCAGCTGCAGAGTGATGACTGGTCGGTGGCGTTTGTACGCAATGGATGGCTCAACCCCTCTGGTCAGCTGCCACGTTCGCAGTTACAGCGGGTTGCCTATCGTCTGCGCAACAATACGCTGGAGCGACTCAGCTACAGCTATCTGGATCCGGCGGTGGGGACCGAGCCGACGGTGACCCCGTTGCTGGACAAGGTGAGTGCCTTTCGCCTGCGCTTCTATAGCAGCGGGCAGTGGGTCTCCACCTGGAGTAAACCCACCACCCTGCCCAAGGGGATCGAAATTCAGCTGACACTGGATGATTACGGCGACGTGCGTCGGGTGTTCCTGATTGCCGGGAGCAGCACATGAGGTCGTCGATGCCTGCTCAACGTGGGGTGGCCCTGCTGGTGGTCATGCTGATTCTGGCACTGATGATGGTGGTGGCAGCCTCGATCAGCAGCCGCTTCCAAAGCAGCCTGTTGCGTAGCCGTAATGTGGTCAATATGGAGCAGGCCAAGTGGTATGCCATCGGCTCGGAAGCGCTGGTGGCCAAGGTGCTGAATCAAGATATCAAGGATAGCCCGACCCGCACCTATCTCAGCCAATACTGGGCGCGGGAAAATCAGGTGTTCCCGATTGGCGACTCGACCCTGACTGGCGGCATCCGCGATGCCCAGGCCTGTTTTAATCTGAATGCCTTTGCCACCACGGATACCACCAAGCTGGCCTATGTCACCTCGGTGTTCAAGAGTCTGCTGGGGGTGGTGGGGGTGGAGGACAGCCAGGCCGAGCAAGTGGCGGCCTCGGTCGCCGACTGGGTCGACAGCAATGATGAGATGAGCTCCGGGTATGGTGCTGAGGATGCCTGGTATCAGTCACTGAAGGTGCCCTATCTGGCGGCCAATCAGTCGATGGCCGATGTCAGCGAGCTGCGTACCGTGCGCGGGGTGAGTAGCAAGGTGTACCGCAAACTGTTGCCCTATGTCTGCACCATCCCGACCACTGAGTTGGCCGTGAATATCAATACGGTGAAAACGGGACAGGCCGCGCTGCTGTCGGCGCTGCTGCTGGGTAAACTGTCGCTGCAGTCGGCGCAGGAATTGTTGGCCGCCCGTCCCACCGATGGCTGGGAAGATCTGGTGACCTTCAAGAGCGAGTCGGCGATTACCTCGGCCATGAGCGGTCTTAGCAGCGATGAGAAAACCGCCTTCTCAGGCGCCATCGTCATCAAAAGCAGTTATTTTGAGGCGCGTATGAAAATCGAGCTGGATGATTTGCAGCTGGCGTTTACCACCCTGTTCAAACGACAGGGGAGCAATAAGGTGGTCGCCATCCGGCGACAGTTCGGAGGCCTGGAGTGAACGAAGTCTTAGTGATCCGTCTGGGTGCGGATGCCGCGGCCCCCGTAGATTGGCTGGTGTGGTCGCCCAGTGAACAGACATTGATTGCCAGCGGTACGCTGGACGGCGCCGGTGGATTAAGTTCGCTGCATGAGCGGGCTGGCGGGCGTCCGGTGCGGGTGCTGGTGCCGGCGAGCGAGCTGTTATTCCGTGAGGTCACCCTGCCCGGTCGCGGCGGACGGCAGGCGCTACAGGCCTTGCCTTATCTGCTCGAGGAGGAGGTGGCCAGCGATATTGAGCAGTTGCATCTGGTGGTGTTGCATCAGCAGGGGCCACAGGTACATCTGGTCGCGGTTGAGCATACCCGCATGGCGCAGTGGCAAGGTTGGTTAAGTGAGGCCGGATTGGTGGCCCAATGCCTGTTGCCGGATGTGTTGACCCTGCCACTGGCCGAGCCGGGGCAGTGGAGTGCGGTGCAATGTCATGACAGCTGGTTGTTCCGGCAGAACGCTTGGCAAGGCATGCAGGCGGAAGCCTCCTGGTTGCCTATGCTGCTCGGCGGTTTTGACCCGCCACCGCAGGTCGTCAGTTATAGCCCGATCCCGGTCGGGGTTGCCGGTGACTGGCAGGCTGCGCCGGCCGAGTTGCCGTTGCAGTTGATGCTGCCGGCCACCCTGCAAGGGCGTGGCAACTTGCTGACCGGACGTTATCGCCGGCAGCCGGAGTGGCAGCGTTGGTGGCGCCCGTGGCGTAAGGTGGCCATCGCGGCGGGGATACTGCTGACGGTATGGCTGCTCAACCAATGGTTGAGTGTACAAGCCACGCGCAGTGAGGCCGATCGTGTTCGTGCACAGACCGTGCAGCTCTATCGCCAGCTGTTCCCCGGTGAGCAGCGAGTGATCAATCCGCGCAGCCAGATGAACCAGCATCTCAAAGTGGCGAGTGGAAACACCGGCTTGCCGTCGACCGTACAGGCGCTGACCAGCTTGGCCCCCCTGTTTGCCCAGGTACCAGGCTTGCGTCCTGACCAACTGCGCTACGATGGCGTCCGCGGTGAGTTACGTATTCAGGCCACGGCCAGCGGTTATCAGGAGTTTGATCGCTTCCGCGAACTGGCTGCGACCGAGTTCGAGGTGCGCCCGGGGGATATGAAGACCGTGGGTGACAAGGTGCAAGGGACCTTGGTGTTAAGGAGTAAATCATGAAGCGCTGGTGGTATGGCATCTCGGCGCGCGAGCGGCGATTGGTAATCGGCATGGGCGCCGCCGTGCTATTGGCGCTGATCTGGTGGGGGGTGATAGCCCCGTTTCGTGCGCAGCATGATGACGCCGAGCGTCAGTTACATACCCAGCGTGAGACCTTGGCCTGGATGCTACAGCATGCGGGGGCGGTGCAGGCTGGTCGGCCAAGTGGCCCGGCCCCGGACCGCAGCCTGACGTTGGAGGCCGTGGTCAATCAGACGGCCCGCCAAGCCGGGATTACCTTGACCCGTTTACAGCCGTTAGATAAGCAACTGCAGGTTGAGCCGGGCGTGCTCGAATTTGACCGGCTGGTCAACTGGCTGGCACGCATGGAGCGCGATTATGCAGTACAGGCCACCCTGCTTGAGCTGGTGGCTGAAGATGGCAAGGGACGCGTCCGGGTACGACGCTTGCAGGTAGGACGGGCGGAATGAAGAACAAAATCCTGTTAGTCGGCGGTGGTCTGCTGTGTTATCTGCTGTTTCTGCTGGCGCAACTGCCGGCTGATCGGCTGTTGGCGCGGCTGCCTTTGCCACCGGCATTACAGCTGGACGGGGTGCAGGGGACGGTGTGGCAAGGCCGGGTGGACACGGTGCGCTGGCAGCGATATAGCCTGCATGCCGTGCGCTGGGAGCTGCTGGTGAGCCACCTGCTGCGTCTTGAACCCGCGGTGGCGTTGAAGTTTGAGGATCGCAACGGCCTGCTCGGCGAGGCACAAGTGGCCTGGCAACAGGGTGTGGTGCTGCGCGATGTCCAGCTGCAGGCCGACGCTGGCTGGCTGGTGATGCAGTCACCTGCACCGTTACCTGTGGTGCCGGCCGGGACCTTGACCTGGCGTGATGGTGCGCTGACCGTGACCCCGCAAGGGGTCTGTCAATCGTTGGCCGGGCGTCTGATATGGCAGGGGGCTGGCGTCACGTCGCCATTTGGTCCTCTGGATCTGGATACCGTGCAGGCGCAGTTGTCTTGTGCCAAGGGGCGTTGGCAGGCCGAGGTCAAACAGTCCTCGACCCAGTTACGCACCGAAGGTCGTGCCGAGATCGGCAATCAAGGCGATTATCAGGTGGATGCCAAACTGTTCCCGGCCAGCAGCCTGGCGGCGGCTTACCGTCAGGGGATCGACATGATTGGCCCGCGAGATAGCCAAGGGGCGGTGCGGCTCAAACAGAGCGGTCGTTTATAACGCAGCCCGCCGGCGCTGGGTATCTGCCTTGAGCGCCGGAAGCACTTCCTGGTAGTCGGCAATCGCCGTCACCTGATCCAACTGTTGGGCTGGCTGCTGGCTGTCCGGGGTCAGAATCCCCAGTACCTGGCCAATGCCTGCCGCGCGGGCTGCGGCGAGGATGCGGGCGGAGTCATCGACAAACAGGGTGCGCGCCGGGTCATAACCCAGTTCATGTTGCAGTGCCTGCCAGCAGGCCGGATCCTCTTTCGGCACACCAAACTGATGGGTGGAATAGACCCCATCCAGCCAATCTTGTAGTCCGGTCTCTTGCTGTTTCAGCGCCAGACTGTCCGGATGGGCATTGGTAAACAGATAGCAACGTCGGCCGCTGGCCCGTAACTGTTGCAAGAACGCCTGCGCCGCCGGGCGCCAGCGGATGCGGCTACGCAGGGTCTGTTTCAGTGCCATGATGTCGAGTTGTAATGTTCGTTGCCAATAATCCAGGCAGTACCAGTCGAGCGTGCCGGCCACAGCGTCGAACACCGGGGCCAGCGCCTGCTTGGCTTCGGCTGGCGTCAGTCCGCGCTGGGCCCCCCACACCTCTGGCACCAACTGCTGCCAGAAGTGGTTGTCGAAATGCAGGTCGATCAGGGTGCCGTCCATGTCCAGCAGGACGGTATCGATGCGTTGCCAGTCAAGCATGCTGTTCTTTCCCGGGTGGTTGCTTACAATGGCCTGATGGCAGGCGGAGGCGGCGATTATAGCCGAACAGAGATGGAACGGAAAAAACCGCAAATATTGACGCAGGAGATCGTGGCCCAGAGTCGACTGTTCAAGGTTGAGGCCCTGCACCTGCGGTTTGCCAACGGCACGGAGCGTATTTACGAACGGCTGCAGGGGGGCGGGCATGGTGCCGTGATGGTCGTGCCGCTGCGGGCGGATGGCCAGTTGCTGCTGGTGCGTGAATATGCCGCCGGCACTCATGCCTATGAGTTGGGCTTCCCCAAGGGGGTGATTGATGCCGGCGAGAATGCGATGGAAGCGGGGAATCGTGAGCTGATGGAAGAGACCGGCTGGGGCGCTCGTCAACTGGTGCCGTTGCGTGACATTTCGCTGGCGCCGGGTTTCATGTCCAGCCGCATGTCGTTGCTGTTGGCGCGTGATCTCTATCCGGAACAGCGCGAAGGCGATGAGCCCGAACCGCTGGAGCTGGTGACCTGGCCCCTGGCGGAGGCAGAAGCCTTGCTCGATGACCCGGCGTTTCACGATACCCGCAGTATCTCCGCCTTGCTGCTGGCGCTGCGCTGGCTGGCACAGCAAGGGGAATAAGCTGTCGGAGAAAAGGGTTTCGGTCACTGACGGTCATGACAGAGTGGCCTAGTATGAACCTCGTAGCCGAACGCCTACGTCGGTTTACAGGCAACACATCCACTGTGGTTCTGGTGTCTCCTTGTGCGAATACACACAGTTCTGTCTGCGGCCCTTAATGGGCCGCCTTTTTTTGTCTGTCGATCGGCTGTGCGCTGACTTGGCGCAGGATGACCGGCAACAAAAAGGCGACCTGCAGGTCGCCTCTTTCCCATCCCCATCGACGGGTCAGCAATGTCTATCATCGCCACGCTAGTCGTCGAAGTTCTCGATCGGCTTGCCCAGTTCATTCATGATGCGCTGTGCACTGGTCGGGATAGTGTCTGGTCGATCCTTGCGCAAGTCCTCGTCACACGGCAATGGCTGGCCGGTAAAGGCATGCAGGAAGGCTTCGCACAGCAGTTCGCTGTTGGTGGCATGGCGCAGGTTGTTGACCTGACGGCGGGTGCGCTCGTCGGTCAGGATTTTCAGCACCTTCAACGGGATGGAGACAGTGATCTTTTTGACCTGCTCGCTCTTTTTGCCATGTTCGGCATAAGGACTAACATAATCACCATTCCACTCAGTTTTCATATCCCACCTTTAGGCTGAATTATCACTCGGCAGTGTAACCCGTAAGGGTTGTAATGGCAATCCAACAGCAAAGCCATTTAGACGTCCAGAAGGATTGACGTCTTATGTCGACGTGGTATCGTGATGCAGGAAAAATGAATCTGTCACTGGTCAGGGAACACGGAGCGTCCATATGTCGCAGCACTACAAACAGGAGACCCGCGCGGTCAAATCAGGCATCGGCGAAGATACCGGATTCGGTGCCGTGGTCCCCCCCATTTATCTGTCTACCAACTATACCTTTGCCGGCTATGGTGAAAAGCGGCAGTTTGATTACAGCCGCTCCGGCAATCCGACCCGACAGACGCTGAATGACGCGCTGGCGGCCCTCGAAGGGGGCGTCGGTTGCGTGTTCACCGGCACCGGCATGGGGGCGATCAACCTGGTGACCCTGGCGTTGCTCAAACCGGACGACCTGCTGGTGGCGCCGCACGACTGTTATGGTGGCACCTATCGTCTGTTCCAGCATATGGCCGCACGCGGTCACTATCGCGTGCTGTTTGTCGATCAGGGCGATGCCGCTGCGGTGGCGGATGCGCTGGCGCAGCAGCCGACACTGGTGTGGATCGAAACCCCGTCCAATCCGCTGTTACGCGTGGTCGATGTCGCGGCGCTGTGCCAGCAGGCGCAGGCTGCCGGCGCGCTGACCGCGGTCGATAACACCTTCTTGTCGCCGTTGCTGCAGCAACCGCTGGCGCTGGGGGCGGATATCGTGGTCCATTCGACCACCAAGTACATCAATGGCCACTCCGATGTGGTCGGCGGGGCAGTGATTGCTGGCAGTGCGGAACTGCACGAGACCCTCTCCTGGTGGGGCAACTGTCTGGGCCATACCGGCGGGGCCTTTGACGCCTACCTGACCTTGCGGGGTCTGCGCACCCTGGCGCCGCGCATGCGCCAGCATCAGGAAAATGCCCAGGCACTGGTGGCCTGGTTGCAACAGGTGCCGCAGGTGTCGCGTCTCTATTACCCGGGGTTAGCGGACCATCCGGGGCATGCGATTGCCTGTCGCCAGCAAAGCGGCTTCGGGGCCATGGTCAGTTTCGAAGTGGAGTTTGATCTGGCGCAGATGCAACGCTTCCTTGGCGCGCTGGAGTTGTTTAACCTCGCCGAGTCGCTCGGTGGGGTAGAAAGCCTGGTGGCCCATCCGGCCAGCATGACCCATGCGGGGATGGATCCCGAGGCGCGTCGTCGTGCCGGGATTTCTGATCAATTATTGCGGTTGTCGGTCGGCATCGAGCATATCGATGATCTGATCGCCGACCTGGCGCAGGCGTTTGCCTGTGCCGTACGGTAAACCGCGGCCGGCGTTGTGCCGCGGGTGTCCAGTCAAGCAGGTTTGTTGAGCGAGGAAGTTATGCAGCAGTTCACGGCGCCTCAAGGGCGGCAGGTGCACAAGTTTGGTGGCAGCAGTCTGGCCGATCCCGGTTGCTATCGTCGGGTCGCGGGCCTGATTGAGCAGCAGGGGCGAGGCGATGAGTTGATCGTGGTCTCGGCCGCTGGCAAGACCACCAACCGCCTGATCCAGGTGCTGGAACTGAGCGAGAGTGGTGACCATGCCCTGCCGGCTGTGTTCGGCGCCTTGCAGTCCTACCAGCAGGGGTTGATTGATGGCCTGCTGGAGGCGGAGCGGCGTCAACAGTTATCGGCGGCGCTGCAGGACGATCTGGATAACATCACCCGCAGCTTGCAAACTCCGCTCGATGCGCTGGAGCGCAACCGCATTATGTCGTTTGGCGAGGTGTGGTCAGCGCGGCTGCTGGCGGCGTTGTTGCAGGAGCGCGGTAATCAGGCCGACTGGCTGGATGCCCGCCAATTTCTGCTTGCCGAAGAGGCCGCGCTGGCACGGGTCAATGTCCCGGCGTCCCGCGAGCGGCTGCAGGCCGAACTGGCGCGCCTGGGCACCCAATATGTGGTCGTCACTGGTTTTATCGCCGCCAATGCCCAGGGCCGTACCCTGCTGCTTGGCCGGAATGGCTCGGACTACTCCGCCACCCTGCTCGGCGCGCTGGCCGGGGCGGAAGCCACCACCATCTGGAGTGATGTCGCTGGCGTCTACAGTGCTGACCCGCGTCGGGTGAAATCGGCCCATCTGCTCGAGCGCCTGTCGCTGGCCGAGGCCAATGAGCTGGCCCGCTTGGGCTCGCCGGTACTGCATAGCCGCACTCTGCAACCGGTGATCGACAGTCAGCAACGGCTGGCATTGCGCTGCAGCTATGATGCGCAATCTGGCTCGACGCTGATATTGCGTCGCAAGTCACAGGTCAAGGGGGCGCGGATCATCACCTCGCTGGATCAAGTGGTGCTGCTCGAGCTCAAGGTGCTGCCGCATCGCGACTATGCTCAGGCAGTGGCGAGCATCGAACAGCGTCTGGCGGATCATCAGATGGCACCGCTCTCCTGTCATCTACAGGCGGACCGCCGCATCCTGCGCCTGGCCTACACTCCGGAGGTGGCGCCGAATGCGCTGGCCATTCTGGAGGCCGCCCAGCAGGAGGATGGTTTTACCGGGCTGATCCGTCGCGATGGTTATAGCCTGCTGGCGCTGGTTGGTGCCGGGGTGTGTGACCAGGCGGAACAGTGTCACCGTTTCTATCGTCTGCTCGCCGATCAGCCGCTGGAGTTTATTCAGACCGGTCGTGATGGACTGAGCCTGATTGCCGTGGTGCGCGAGATCACCCTTGAGCCACTGCTGCTGGCGCTGCATGCCAGCCTGTTTCATCACACCCGTCGCGTTGGCATTGTGCTGTTTGGTCGCGGCAATATCGGAACTCAGTGGCTGCAACTGTTTGAGCGCGAGAAGGCTCGACTCGAGCACGAGCATTCGCTACAACTGACCCTGTATGCGGTATTTGACAGCCGTGGCGGTATGGTTAGCGATAGCGGGTTGCCGGCGCTGCAGATGATCGACAACTTCCATCCGCAACCCTTTACCTGGGCGGAGACGGTCGCGCAGATTGAGCAACACAGCTTCGATGATTTGATTGCGATTGACCTGACGGCCAGCGAGGAGCTGAGTGCCGCCTACCCGGAGCTGGCCCAGCTCGGCGCCCATTTGGTGACGGCCAATAAATTTGCCGGTTCGGCGCCGGATGAGCTGTATCAACGTATCCGCCAGAGCTTTGCTGATCACCAGCGTCAGTGGCGTTACAACGCCACCGTCGGCGCCGGGCTGCCGATCCAGAGCACCCTGCAGATGTTCTCGCACTCCGGGGATCGCATCCACGGCATCAGTGGTATCTTCTCCGGCACCCTGAGCTGGTTGTTCCAGCAGTATGATGGCAGTCGACCGTTCTCTGAGCTGGTGGAGGAGGCGTGGCAGCATGGCTTGACCGAACCCGATCCGCGCGAGGATCTCTCCGGGCAGGATGTGCGCCGCAAACTGCTGATTCTGGCCCGCGAGGCGGGTTTCCAGCTCGAGCCGGAGCAGATCAGCCTGCAGAATCTGGTGCCGCCAGCATTGCGCAAGGTCAGCCGTGAACAGTTTATGGAGCAGCTGGCCGCGATGGATGAACCGTTGCTGGACCAGATTGAAGAGGCCGATAGCCATGAGCGGGTATTGCGCTATGTGGCGCGCCTGCAGCGTGATGGTAAGGCTACGGTCGGGCTCGAAGCGCTTGAGCCGCACCATCCGTTCGTCAACCTGCGACCGTGCGACAACATCTTCGCCGTCGAGACCGACTGGTATCGCACCAACCCGCTGATCCTGCAAGGGCCGGGCGCCGGACGCGAAGTGACTGCGGCGGCCATCCAGGCCGACTTGTGGAGCATCTGCGCCAGCCTGTAAACGGCCCCCCGCGACAAACCATGAGCCCGCCATCCGGCGGGCTCACTGAGTTTATCTCCTCGCCTCTCGTCTCTCGCCTCTCGCCTCTCGTCTCTCGTCTCTCGCCTCTCGCCTCTCGTCTCTCGTCTCTCGTCTCTCGCTTCTCGCTCCCCGCTCCCCGTCGCTGGCCGGGCTCAGTCAATTGACTGCATCAACCGCTGGATGGTGTCCATGCCGGCATTGATCGCGGCGGTGTTGGCACTGGCATCCCGCAATGTGGTCACCGTTTGTACGATACGTTCGCTGGCCTGATGGATGTTGCTTGAGGCCTCCTCTATCCGGTGATGGAAGCCGCTGCTGCTGCGCGACAGTTCATCACCGGAGCGGCTGTTCTGACCCATCAGCGACGAGATATCGCTGACGCTGTCCGACAGCCCCTTGATCGAGTCGTGGGTCTTATGCAGCGACTCCTGGGTGACGCGGGCCAGTTTGCGCACCTCGTCGGCGACCACCGCAAACCCACGGCCGTGCTCGCCGGCGCGCGCCGCTTCGATGGCGGCATTCAGGGCCAGCAGATTGGTCTGATCGGCAATCTGGTTGATCGCCTCCAGGATCTGGCGGATGTTGGCGGTATTGTCGTTGAGTTGACCGGTTTTCGGGTTAATCAGGGTGTTGAGCTGCAACAGCTGTTCCAGCTGGTTAAAGTGGCCACCTAGGCCGTCACGCAGGGCGATAAATTGCGATTCAATCCCCTGTACCGCCTCTTCGATATGGCCGAGTTGCTCGACCAGTTGTGGTACCAGATCGCGGTAGCTGTCCATCTGGCGCAGGATCTCGCGGCGGATCCGGCCGATGATCTCGCGTTGCCCCAGCTGACGTTGCAGGCTGTAACTGCTGAACCGGGCATAGATCACCGGGAAGGTGAGCAGGGTTTCGTCCTGATAGCTGCGGTCGGCGCTCCCCAAATGGAAGAAGAACAGCGCGGTCAGCGTCTGGTTGATATTGACCCCATATAGCTCGCCGAAGGTGGAGAAGCCGGCCACCGGCAGTCCGCGGAAGCAGTCGACTTGCCCGAGCTGGTTGCCGTTATACAGGCGACGCAAGATACAGTCATTGAGGATCCCACCCACCGGCACCAGCTGACGGCGGCTGGACAAAAAGCGCTGAAAATCGCTGGCGGTCTGCTTGCCCAGATCCTGACGACGCACCAGATAGAGCCGCTCGCCCATCGCGACATCACAGTAGAAGCGCACCCGATCCGCCTTGAAGTCGATCTGACTGACACTACGAATAAATAGCTGGCCGCCGATCTCGATGGCAAAGCTATAGTCCTGCAGCTTGACCTCCAGCGCCGCATTGTCGCTGACATGAAAATGCTGCTTGAGGGTCTCGATCAACGAACAGACCCGGTAATCCTCGCTCAGTACGGTCTGGATCCAGCGCTCTTCGGCCGAGGCCTCGGCGACCAGAAATGAGGTGGTTTCGCGCTGGAAGTTGTGCGAGGTGAAGACGGCATAGCGATAGTCAGGGGCCACCTTGAGGAAGGCCATCACCGCCTGGTTCTGACACACCTGTTGTCCGTCATACAGATAGCTTTTCTGGAAGTCGAGTTTGCCGCCACTCGAGCCACCAATCACATAGCAGGGCATGCGTTCGCTGCGATACAGCGCCTCGGTGAAGAACGACTCCGCACCACTTAGGCCGTCGATAAAGGTCAGGGCAACGGTATCGGTGTAATCCAGTGGCTGCGGCAGTTTGGCCTGTTTTAACGCCATCCATGATGGCGTGGGTTCGAGCTTTGGCTCCGACATGATGGCTGCCAAGCGGTATGGTCACGATATCGACCCGCGACACCAGCGTCTGTTCAAATGCCTGCAGCACCATGGAGTCCCACTGCTCACCGGTACAGCAATACAGCGAGCCATTCCCCTCTGGCTGACACAACTCGCCGGCGGTAGAGACGGCTATCAGTTTGCACTGTGTAAATTTTTGCTGCAGCGCCCCCTGCAGGTGGCGACAGGTCATGGCGAAGTCCAGATGCGGGCTGAGATAGGCCAGAATCAGTGACGGAGACTGCAATTCGCTTAACCAGTGCGGGAACTGGTTATCCAGGTTGGCCTGACGGGTGTGCAAGGTTTTTACCACTGACAACATGGGGGTCAGTGATTTGGCTGGTTTGCGCTGCAGAAAGGAAAACATGCGGACTCCTTGTAACCGGGAACAACAGAGCGGCACGCGACAAGCGGGCTGCCGCCGGGTAACTGATACCAGTATGGTGCATTTTTTACACAATGCAGGGCGATAGCGGACCGACGTAGGGGCAGGGGCGAGGACGGGGGGCAAGTCGGGCTTGCCACGCGCGGGTATGGCAGAGAGGCGGAGGCAATAAAAAACGCCCCGTAGGGCGTTTACTGACTGGGTGAGCGCCGTGCCGATTAATAGAGGGGCGCCGGGCCGAAGCGGTTGCTGTTGGTATCGCCCTTGCTGGCCTTGAAGAAGATCAGCGTCAGCGGACCCACCACCGGGATCAGCGCCAGCAATACCCACCAGCCCTTGCGGTTGGTGTCATGCAGACGGCGCACGCTCATGCTCAGGGTCGGCAGGATAAAGATCAGCAAGAAAATCAGCGACAGGATGCCGGGATGTGACATATGTGTATCGGTCAGACGAACAATGATCGACAGCACCACCGTGATGATGATGTAAGTCCAGTAGGTCTTGCGGCTGGTACGGCCGTTGAAATCGGCAAACTGGCGAAATGCGGACAGGAACGCTTCCATGAAGGGCCTCATCGGTTGATAGGTATGGACAGATGTGACTGTACGAGGCGTCGTGGCGGGTCACAAGCGTGATACCGGCGCCTGTTTAGCTGCGGTTTATCCAAGCGGGCGCGCAAAGGAAGCGGTTAAGCTGGCGTATAGAAAACGCAGGAAAATGGCGTCATCCTCGGCTTTTCTTGCGGAGGGTGCGGCACCATAGGGCCACTGCCGGGCGGCAGTGGCGCAAGCGTTGGCTTAATGTTGTTCGGCGATCGGGGCCACGGTGGCGTTGAGCAGACGGACAAACTCATCCGGCGCGATCTCGACCGATACGCCGCGTTTGCCGCCACTGACCAGGATGCGCGACTGGGCGAGGGCGCGGCTGTCGATCAGGGTCGGGGTCTGTTTTTTCTGGGCAAACGGACTGATACCTCCGACCTTGTAGCCGGTCAGGCGTTCCGCATCGGCCGGCTTCATCATCTCGACCTTTTTCAGCCCGCTGGCCTTGGCCACCTCTTTCAGGCTGAGCATGCAGTTGACCGGAATGACGGCCGTCACCACCTCGCGGTCATGCTGCACCAGCAAGGTCTTGTAGACCTGTTCTTCCGGTAATCCCAATTGGCTGGCCGCATGATGACCGAAGTCATCGGTCACCCCACATTCATAGCTGTGGGTGGTGAATTCGGCGTTGCTCATTTGCAGATAACGGATGGCGGGTGTCATGGATGGATCTCCTTGGAAACAGCCAAATAGCGAAAATGCCGTGTAATGCTTGGATTCATTTCCGGATTCTCGATCTTGTTGGCGAAAAAATAAACAGGATTTACCAGTTTTGCAGGCAGGAATAGACAGAAAAAATCAGGCCGGGACATGCCCGGCCTGATGGAGAACTTAACCCGTATTCCGCATCCCGGCGGCAATCCCGGCAATGGTGACCATCAAGGCCTGATCCACTTCCGCTACCTCATCCGGGTTGCTACGTGAGCGGTTAAGCAGTTCGACCTGCAACACATTGAGCGGGTCGGTGTAGGGGTTACGCAGCTTGATCGACTCCTTGACCCACGGTTGGTCGTCGAGCAGGCCGCCTTGCGGGCGCAGACGCAGTACCACATCGATCGAGGCTTGCAACTCGGCACGCAAACGGTCACCCAGCGGCCACAGCGCGGTCGGCACCAGACGCTGGTCGTAGTATTCGGACAACCAGTGGTCGGCCTTGAGGAACACCATCTCCAGCATTTCCAGACGGGTACGGAAGAATGGCCATTCGCGGCTCATCTCAACCAGTAGTGCCTCCTTGCCCTGTGCCAGTACGGCATTCAGCGCAATATCGGTACCCAGCCAGGAGGGCAGCATCAGACGGTTCTGCGTCCAGGCAAAGATCCACGGGATGGCGCGCAGCGATTCGACACCGCCATTCGGCTTACGCTTCGACGGGCGGGAACCCAGCGGCAGCTTGCCCAGTTCCATTTCCGGCGTCGCGGCACGGAAGTAGGGCACGAAGTCCGGCTCGCCACGGGTGATGCTACGGTAATGGTCGCAGGAGATATCAGACAACTGCTCCATCACTTCACACCACTCCTGCTTCGGCTTCGGCGGCGGCAGCAGGTTGGCTTCGAGCACGGCGCTGGTATACAGCTTCAGGCTGGTGATGGCGATCTGTGGCAGACCGAACTTGAAGCGGATCATCTCGCCCTGCTCGGTGACGCGGAAGCCGCCCTTTACCGATCCCGGCGGTTGCGACAGGATGGCCTGATGGGCTGGACCACCACCGCGACCGACGGTACCACCGCGGCCGTGGAACAGGTTCAGCTTGAGGTTTTCGCGCTCGGCAATCGCCACCAGCTCTTCCATGGCGCGGTACTGGGCCCAGTTGGCCGCCAGCATCCCGGCATCCTTGGCGGAGTCGGAGTAACCGATCATCACATACTGCTGACCCTGGATATAACCGCGGTACCAGTCGACTGACAGCAGACGGTTGAGCACCGCCGCGGCGTTTTGCAGGTCATTCTGGGTTTCGAACAGCGGGGCCACCGGCATGCGGAAGGTACAGCCGCTCTCCTTGAGCAACAACTGCACGGCCAGCACGTCTGACGGCTGACGCGCCATGGAGATAATGTAGATACCGAATGCACCCGGATCGGTTTCGGCGATCACGCGGCAGGTATCCAGCACTTCCTGGACTTCTGCGCTCGGCTTCCAGTGCGGTGGCAGCAGCGGGCGGCGCGAATTCAGTTCGGTGAGCAGGAACGCCTGCTTGTCCTCTTCGCTCCACTGGCCGTAATCGCCCAGACCCAGGTAGCGGGTCAGCTCGGCCAGCGCTTCGCCATGGCGTTCGCCATCCTGGCGGATATCCAGCTTGAGCAGGTTGATGCCGAAGCAGGAGAGCTTGCGTAGCACATCCAGCAGCAGGCCGTCGGCGATGATCCCCATGCCGCAGGTGTGCAGCGAGTGGTAGCACAGCTCGAGCGGGCGACGCAGCTGTTCGGTGCGACAGATGATGTCGCGGTTTTCAGTGTACTGGCCTTGCAGACGGGCGGTCAGGTTCTGCAGGGTTTCCTTGATGTCGTCACGCAGACGACGCAGCACCACGCGGTACGGTTCGTTGCTGGTGCCGGCACGGGCGCGGATGTCATCGTCACAGTCGATCATCGACAGTTCAGAGACCAGCTCCTGCACATCCTGATGGAACAGGTTCAGTGCGACCCAGCGCGAGGTGAGCAGCACTTCGCGGGTCACCTTGGCGGTGACGAATGGGTTGCCGTCACGGTCGCCACCCATCCAGGAGGCAAAACGCACCGGCGCGGCGTCCAGCGGCAGGCGGACACCGAAGGTTTCCTGCAGGCGCTCATCGAGCTGGCGCATGAAATCGGGCATCGCCGGCCACAGGCTGTTCTCGATGACGGCGAAACCCCACTTGGCTTCATCGACCGGGGTCGGGCGCTGCTGACGGATTTCGTTGGTGTGCCAGGCCTGGTTAATCAGTTGTTCGATACGATGCAGAATGACGTTGCGTTCACGCTCGGTCAGATCGTCGAGTTCCAGCTGAACCAGACAGTCATTGATCTGCACCTGCTTGTGAATCAGGGTACGACGGGTCACTTCGGTCGGATGTGCGGTCAGCACCAGCTCGATATCCAATGCGCGCACGGCGTCGAGGATCTGATCCGGGGTATGTTGGCTGGCCTTGAGCTTGTCAAACAGACGATCGATGGCATCCGGCCCACGATTATCTTCATTATGACGCGAGGTGGTGTGAAACTGTTCGGCGACGTTAGCCAGATTCAGAAACTGGCTGAAAGCACGGGCGACCGGCAACAGCTCTTCATCGCTCAGGCCATGCAAGGTATCCAGCAGCTCCTGACGGGCCGCTTCATCACCTTTACGCGATGCCTTGGCCAATTGGCGAATGGTTTCGATCTTTGCCAGGAACGCATCGCCCAGATGATCCTTGATCGTTTTGCCCAGCAGCTGGCCTAGCAGGCCCACATTGCCGCGGAGCGCCGCGTACTTCTCATGCATATCGTCCGTCCTTCCCTTCCCTTTGCTTTGTGAGGGGCTCCACAAAATTCCCCCTCACCGGCCGAGGGTACAATCTAGCCGTAATCGGTAATCGAGGTCAAACCGGTAGCCCGTATTCTGTGCAAATTTATGCGAATGGGGCGCCAGCGTGGGTCAAAAACAGAAACGGCGGATCAGTTGCGCTAACAATTCCCGCGTTGGTTTGACGAAGGAAAGATCAAGGTATTCATCAGGTTGATGAGCTTGTGTGATGTAACCGGGCCCCATCACCAAGGTGTCACAACCCAGCTGTTCAACGAATGGCGCCTCGGTGCAGTAGTTGACCGCTTCGGCGGTATGACCACTTAGCCGCTCGGCTTCGGCGATCAGCGGTGAGGCCGGATCACAGGCATAGGGCGGGATCGGCTCGTGCAGGTGGCTGATGTGCAGGCAGCCGGGGTGACAATCATGAATCCCGGAAAGATTCTCCGCCAACAGCCCCATTAACTCCTCGGGTGAGACACCAGGGATCGGGCGCATATCGATATGCAGTTCGCAGCAGCCACAGATACGGTTCGGGCTGTCGCCGCCGTGGATGGCGCCAAAGTTGAGCGTCGGGTAGGGCACCTTGAAGTGGTCATTGTGATAACGCTCGCTGAACGACTGACGCAGTCCGCCAAGTTGGGCCAGCACCTGTTGCATGATCTCGATGGCATTAACGCCGTTGGCCGGATCTGAGCTGTGTCCGCTCTTGCCGGTGATGCGGATCGCCTCTGACATATGCCCCTTGTGCATCATCACCGGCACCAGGCCGGTGGGCTCTCCAATCACCGCATACTGTGGACGGAAGGCCGCAGCTTGGGCGATAGCGCGGGCGCCGGCCATGGTGGTCTCTTCGTCGGCAGTGGCCAGAATGCGCAGCGGTTGCTTTAACTGGCGCAGGTCGAGGTCTTGCAGTGCCAGCATGATAAAAGCAAAGAAGCCCTTCATATCAATGGTGCCGAGCCCATACAGCCGGTTGCCCTCTTCGGTGACCTTAAACGGATCCTTGCTCCAGCCATGTTCATCGTAGGGCACGGTATCGGTATGGCCGGCCAGCAGCAGGCCGCCATCGCCCTGGCCGAGCGTGGCCACCAGATTGAACTTGCCTGGCATCTCTGGGATGGCGCTGATCTCGCAGCGGAAGCCAACCTGGCTGAACCAGTCGGCCAGCAGTTGAATGACCTGCTGATTGCTCTGATCCCAGGCCGGATCGGTGCTACTGATTGACGGGATGGCGATGATGTCGCGGTAAAGTTGAAAAAAATCGAGATTGGCCATTCCTGCTCCTTGCACCCGGCATGTGAATTTGGTAAATAATACAAATGCAATTTGAGTGCATAAATATTAAATCAGTGTTCGATGTGAATCTACAGCGGACAACAGATAACAGCATGTTGTGCTCAACCCATGTTGTAAAGGAATGCGCAGCGTCTGTCACCTGGACAGCCTGCCCAAGGGGTCGCCCGCCTGCTGACGACCCCTGTCGCAATCGCTAAATAATGGAAGATGGTCATGTTGAATGTTGTCATTATCGGGGCCAGTGGTTATGCCGGTGCAGAGCTGGCCGCTCTGGTACACAAGCATCCGCACCTGAACCTGCACGGTCTGTTTGTTTCCGCTGCCAGCCAGGATGCCAATAAGCCGTTCTCCGCACTGCATCCGCGTTTTGCCGGACTGATCGACCTACCGGTGCAACCGCTGGACGAAGCTGGCCTGCAGGCCGCGATGACCGATACCCAGTTGGTCTGTCTGGCCACGGCGCATGAGGTAAGCATGGATCTGGCGCCCAAGTTCCTGGCCGCCGGCATCAAGGTGTTTGACCTCTCCGGCGCGTTCCGTGTCGAACAACCAGGCTTCTATGACGAGTTCTATGGCTTTGCCCACAATCAGCCAGCGTGGCTGTCCAAGGCGGTGTATGGCCTGGCGGAATGGAATGAAGCCGAGATTGCCGAAGCCGAACTGATCGCGGTACCGGGTTGCTATCCGACCGCCTCGTTGAGCGCCCTCAAGCCGCTGATGGCGGCAGGGCTGATCGCCGACGGCTGTATGCCGATCATCAATGCGGTCTCCGGTGTCTCCGGTGCCGGTCGCAAGGCGGCACTGAACACCAGCTACTGTGAGGTCAGCTTAAGCCCGTATGGCGTGTTCAAGCACCGCCACCGTCCGGAGATCAGCCACCATCTGGGGACCCAGGTGCTGTTCCAGCCGCATTTGGGTAACTTTGTGCGCGGTATTCTGGCCACCATCTACGTTCAGCTCAAGCCGGGCACCACCGCCGAACAGGTCAATGCCGCCTATCAGACCGCCTATGAGGGCAAGCCGATTGTCCGCCTGCAACCGCAGTGGCCGTCGATTGCTGGCGTCGCTGGCACCCCGTTCTGTGACTTGCACTGGCAGTTGGAAGGCGAGCAGCTGGTGGTGGTCTCGGCCATTGATAACCTGCTCAAGGGCGCCTCGGCGCAGGCCATGCAGTGCATCAACATTAATTATGGATTTGACCAGACCTGCAGTCTGGTGTGAGGGAGCAAGCAACCATGGCAAACAATACCCTGATCATCAAACTTGGCGGTGCCCTGCTGGAGAGCGAAGAGGCACTGGAGGCCCTGTTTGAAGGCCTGACCGGTTTCCTGGCCCAACAGCACCGTCCACTGGTGCTGGTGCATGGCGGTGGCTGTCTGGTCGATGACCTGCTCAAGGGGCTGGGTCTGAAGAGCACCAAGAAGAATGGCCTGCGGGTCACCCCGTTTGACCAGATCCCGGTGATTGCCGGCGCACTGGCCGGTACGGCCAACAAGCAGATGATGGCGATGGCGATCCGTCACCAGCTGAAGACCATCGGTCTGTGCCTGGCGGATGGCGGCCTGTGTCAGGTCACCCAGCTCGATCCGGAGCTGGGGGCGGTCGGCGCTTGTCAGCCGGGCGATGCCAGCTTGCTGCATACCCTGCTGGATGGCGGCTTCCTGCCGGTGATCAGCTCGATCGGGATTACTGCCGACGGCCAGCTGATGAACGTCAATGCCGACCAGGCCGCAACCGCGATTGCTGAAGCACTGGGCGCCGATCTGGTGATGTTGTCCGATGTCAGCGGCATCCTGGATGGCAAGGGGCAGCTGATCCCGGAAGTGACCCAGCAGACCGCCGATGCGCTGATCGCCAAGGGCGTCATCACCGGTGGCATGGAGGTCAAGGTCAAGGCCGCCCTGCATGCCGCGGCTAGCCTGGGCCGGCCGATCTGTGTCGCCAGCTGGCGCTACCCGGACCAGCTCAGTCGTCTGCTGGCGGGTGAGGATATTGGTACCCGGATCAGCGCGTAAGACGCGACCGGACATCTATTAAAGAAGAGAGCACGAACGCAGCCAAAGGAGCATCGCATGCGGCATTTATTAACCACCCATGAATTCAACCAGGACGAATTGCTGGCGTTGATCGCGCTGGGCAAGGCGATGAAGGCCGATCCCGCCGCCTATCGCACCAGTCTGGCTGGCAAGAGCGTGGCCACCCTGTTCGAGAAGCCGTCACTGCGCACCCGCGTGACCTTCGATATCGGGGTGAACCGTCTGGGTGGGCATGCGGTCTACCTGGATCAGCAAAACGGTGCCATGGGACAGCGTGAGGCGGTGAAGGACTTTGCCGCCAACCTGTCGCGCTGGTGCGATGGCATTGTCGCGCGCGTCTATGCCCACAAGACGCTGATTGAGTTGCGTGATAATGCCAGCGTGCCGGTGATCAACTCGCTGTGCGATCTGTACCACCCGTGCCAGGCGCTGGCCGACTTCATGACCGTTGCCGAGCATTACGACGATCTGACCAAGGTCAAGCTGGCCTATCTGGGCGAGGGCAACAATGTGGCCCACTCGCTGCTAATCACCGGCGCGATCCTGGGCAGCGATGTCACCATCGTCTCGCCGAAGGGCAGCGGTCCGGATGCGCAGATCTTCAATGAAGCCGCCGCACTGGCCCGTGTTTCCGGTGCCAAGCTGGCGGTAACCGATCAGGTCAGCGATATCGTCGGTTTCGATGTCGCTTACGCCGATACCTGGGTGTCAATGGGTGACAACACCCCGTTGGAAGCGGTAAAAGATAAGTACATGCCCTACCAGATTAACCAGGGCCTGCTGGATCAGACCGGTATCCGTCATGTGCTGCACTGCCAGCCGGCGCACCGGGAAATGGAAATCACCTCTGAGGTCATGGATGGCCCGGCTTCGCTGATCTACGACGAAGCGGAAAATCGTCTGCACGCGCAGAACGCCATCATGCACACACTGTTCAATCAAGGAGTCAAATAAATGGAAGGCATCAACAAGGTCGTTCTCGCTTATTCGGGTGGTCTGGATACGTCGGCTATCGTGCCGTGGCTGAAAGAGAACTATCACTGCGAAGTGATTTGCTTCGTGGCCGATGTCGGACAGGGTGCGGATGACCTGGAAGGGGTCGAGCAGAAGGCGCTGGCGTCGGGTGCCTCCAAGTGCATCGTCAAGGATCTGAAAGAAGAGTTCGTCAAGGATTACGTCTATCCGACCCTGAAGACCGGTGCCATCTACGAAGGCACCTACCTGCTGGGCACCTCGATGGCCCGTCCGGTGATCGCCAAGGCGATGGTCGAAGCGGCGATCGCCGAAGGGGCGGATGCCATCGCCCACGGCTGTACCGGCAAGGGTAACGATCAGGTGCGTTTCGAAGGCGCCGTGGCGGCACTGGCCCCGCAACTGAAGGTGATCGCTCCGTGGCGGATCTGGACCATGCGTTCGCGTGAAGAGCTGCTCAACTACCTGGCTGAGCGCAACATTCCGTGTAAGGCCTCGATCACCAAGATCTATAGCCGTGATGCCAACGCTTGGCACATCTCCACCGAAGGTGGCGAGCTGGAAAGCACCTGGAACGAACCGTCAGCCGCGGTATGGCAGTGGACGGTGGATCCGGTGGACGCCCCGGACGCGCCGGAATACGTCAAGCTGACCATCGCCGAAGGCGAAGTGGTCGGCGTCGATGACAAAGCACTGAGCCCGTACCAGGTGCTGGTCGAGCTCAACGCCCGTGCTGCCAAGCATGGCGTCGGCCGTATCGATATCACCGAAAACCGTCTGGTGGGCATGAAGTCCCGCGGCTGCTACGAAACCCCGGGCGGCACCGTGATGATGGCTGCGCTGCGAGCCGTGGAAGAGCTGGTACTGGATAAGACCACTCGCGCTTGGCGTGAAAAGCTGGGTGCTGAGTTCTCCCATCTGGTATACGACGGTCGTTGGTTCACCCCGCTGTGCAAGGCGATTGTCGCCTCGGCCAACGCCATTGCCGAAGACCTGTCCGGTGAGGTCGTGCTGAAGATGTACAAGGGCTCGGTCACTGCGGTGCAGAAGCGTTCGGTGAACAGCCTGTACTCGGAAGACTTCGCCACCTTCGGTGCCGACGAAGTCTACGACCAGAGCCATGCTGAAGGCTTTATCCGCCTGTATACCCTGGCCAGCCGCATTCGCGCGCTGAAGGATCAGGCCAAGTAACGGTCAGGTAGACAACAGCAGGGCACCTGACCAGGAGGCCCTGATCAGCGGGGCGGTCACCATCCGGTACCGCCCCGTTATTACATTGATGACACCCGTGCACGACCACATCCGTGCGCGGCGGGGGAGAGACAAGATGGCATTGTGGGGCGGACGTTTTACCGAAGCGGCGGATGACCGGTTCAAACTGTTCAATGATTCGTTGCCGTTCGATTACCGGCTGGCCGAGCAGGATATCCAGGGCTCGATGGGCTGGGCGCGCGCGCTGGTCAAGGTCGGCGTGCTGACCGCCGCCGAGCAGGCGCAATTACAACAGGCACTGGAAGGGCTGCTTTGTGAAGTGCAGGCCGACCCGCAGGCGATTCTGGCCTCCGATGCTGAGGATATTCACTCCTGGGTCGAGGGCAAGCTCATCGAGCGAGCCGGCGATTTGGGCAAGAAATTACATACTGGCCGTTCGCGTAACGACCAGGTGGCGACCGACCTGAAGCTGTGGTGCAAGGCGCAGGGCGAGGTGTTGCTGCAGGCGGTGCATCGGTTGCAGGGCGCGCTGGTGGCGGTTGCCGACCAGTACCAGGCGACCGTGCTGCCGGGTTACACCCATCTGCAGCGTGCGCAACCGGTCACCTTCGGCCACTGGGCGCTGGCCTATGTCGAGATGCTGGAGCGCGACTACACCCGGTTGCAGGATGCCCTCAAGCGGCTGGACTTGAGCCCACTCGGTTGTGGTGCGCTGGCCGGTACCGCCTATGCCATCGACCGCGAGGCGCTGGCGCTGGATCTGGGTTTTGCCGGGGCAACCCGGAACAGTCTGGACTCGGTGGCGGATCGCGACCATGTCGTCGAACTGATGCACTGCGCCAGCCTGTCGATGGTCCATCTGTCGCGCTTTGCCGAAGACTTGATCTTCTACAACACCGGTGAAGCCGGTTTTGTCGAACTCTCCGCCAAGGTGACCTCCGGCTCCTCCTTGATGCCGCAGAAGAAAAACCCGGATGCACTGGAGCTGATCCGTGGCAAGACCGGCCGGGTGATTGGTGCGCAGACTGGCATGCTGATGACCCTGAAAGCCCTGCCGCTGGCCTATAACAAGGACATGCAGGAGGACAAGGAGGGGTTGTTCGATGCACTGGATACCTGGCTGATGTGTCTGGACATGGCCGCGCTGGTGCTGGATGACCTGCGCATCAATGTCGAGCGCACCCGGGCTGCGGCGGAAGGCGGTTACGCCAATGCCACCGAGCTGGCCGACTATCTGGTGGCGCGCGGCATTCCGTTCCGCGAGGCGCACCATATTGTCGGTGCGACCGTGGTCTATGCCCTCGGGGTGGCCAAGCCGCTGGAAGGGCTGAGCCTGGCCGAACTGCAACGTTTTAGCCCGGTGATTGGCGAGGATGTCTATCCGGTGCTGTCACTGCAGGCCACCCTGGGCCAGCGTGTGGCGAAGGGCGGCGTGTCGCCAGCGCGGATTGCCGAAGCCGTCGCCTTTATGCAGGCACATCTGGCTGCCCGTTACCCAGCTTGAGCCAACAACCCGGGGTGAAGCGGGTATGGTTGTAACGGACGCTACGGCGTCCGTTTTGCTGTGTGCAAAAAACACGCAGAAAGTGTGATCTGCCCCTTGCGGGGCGGCGCGCAATCCGTATAATACGCGGGCTTGTCTACGGACAGCAGGCCATCTGGCCGGGTAACCCGATAAGGGTGCCCTTTACAGTCTCCCCGATTGGGGGAGAAACGTTAAAAACAACCTCCAAGTCCACCAATGAGTGGGGTTTGGGCGGTCTGTTTTTGTTCTTTAATCCATTTGGAGCTCTGGTCAATGCAGAACCAAAGAATTCGTATCCGTCTGAAGGCTTTTGATCATCGTTTGATCGATCAATCCACGGCGGAAATCGTCGAAACTGCCAAGCGCACCGGCGCACAGGTTCGCGGTCCTATCCCGCTGCCGACTCGCAAAGAGCGCTTCACCGTGCTGATTTCTCCACACGTGAACAAAGATGCACGTGATCAGTACGAGATCCGCACTCACAAGCGTCTGGTAGACATCGTTGAACCGACTGACAAGACCGTTGATGCTCTGATGCGTCTGGATCTGGCAGCTGGTGTTGATGTCCAGATCAGCCTGGGTTAATTACGGAATAGAGGTTGATAACAATGACAATCGGTCTCGTAGGTCGCAAGGTTGGTATGACTCGCGTCTTCACTGAAGACGGCGTCTCCGTACCTGTGACTGTTATCGAAGTAGAAGCAAACCGTGTGACCCAGGTTAAGTCTCTGGAAAGCGACGGCTACGTTGCCATCCAGGTTACCACTGGCGAGAAGAAGGCCAACCGCGTGAACAAGGCGGATGCTGGTCACTTCGCCAAGGCTGGTGTTGATGCCGGTCGTGGTTTGTGGGAATTCCGCCTGAACGAAAGCGAAGTGGCTGACATTGCTGTTGGTGCTGAGCTGAACGTTGGCGTGTTCACCGACGTGAAGAAAGTTGACGTTACCGGTACCTCCAAGGGTAAGGGTTTCGCCGGCACCGTTAAGCGCTGGAACTTCCGCACCCAGGACATGACCCACGGTAACTCCCGTTCGCATCGCGTACCGGGTTCCATCGGTCAGAACCAGTCCCCGGGTAAGGTGTTCAAGGGCAAGAAGATGGCCGGCCATCTGGGCAACGAACGTGTCACCGTTCAGAGCCTGGAAGTGGTTCGTGTTGACGTTGAGCGCAATCTGCTGCTGGTTAAAGGCGCAGTTCCAGGCGCAACCAACGGCAACCTGATCGTTAAACCTGCCGTTAAAGCGTAACGTCTGAGGAGATAGTAATGGAATTGGTAATGAAAGACGCCCAAGGCGCTCTTCAGGTTTCCGAAACTACCTTCGGGCGTGAGTTCAACGAAGCTCTGATCCATCAGGTAGTCGTAGCCTACGCCAATGGTGCGCGTCAGGGTACTCGCGCTCAGAAGAGCCGTTCTGAAGTGTCCGGCGGTGGTAAGAAGCCGTGGCGTCAGAAGGGTACTGGTCGCGCTCGCGCTGGTAGCATCCGCTCCCCGCTGTGGCGTACCGGTGGTGTGACCTTCGCGGCCAAGCCGCAGGATCACAGCCAGAAGGTGAACAAGAAGATGTACCGTGCAGCCCTGCAGAGCATTCTGTCTGAGCTGGTACGTCAGGATCGCCTGATTGTGGTTGAACAGTTCGCTATCGACGCACCGAAGACCAAGGACCTGGTTGCCAAGCTGAAAGGCATGGCACTGAGCGACGTCCTGATCGTCACCCCGGAAGTCGATGAGAACCTGTTCCTGGCCGCTCGCAACCTGTACAAGGTTGATGTGCGTGACGTATCTGGTCTGGATCCGGTCAGCTTGATCGCTTTCGACAAGGTACTGATGACTGCTGGTGCAGTGAAGCAAATCGAGGAGATGCTGGCATGATCCGTGAAGAGCGTCTGCTGAAAGTTCTGAAGGCTCCGCACATCTCTGAAAAGAGCACCATGGTGGCTGAAAAGAACAACACCATCGTGTTCAAGGTTGCTACCACTGCAACTAAAGCGGATATCAAGGCAGCAGTTGAAAAACTGTTCGAAGTTAAAGTTGAAGCTGTACGCACCCTGAATGTGATGGGCAAGACCAAGCGTACCGGTGCTCGTGTTGGCAAGCGTTCCGATTGGAAGAAGGCCTACGTGACTCTGGTTCCGGGTCAGGACATCGACTTCATGGGCGGCGCTGCCGAGTAAGGGGAGTCCAGATAAATGGCAATCGTAAAGTGTAAGCCTACTTCTCCGGGTCGCCGTCACGTCGTCAAGATCGTCACTCCGGAACTGCACAAGGGTAAGCCGTTCGCTGCTCTGGTTGAAGACCAGCGCAAGACCGGCGGTCGCAACAACAACGGCCGTATCACCACTCGTCACATCGGTGGTGGTCACAAGCAGCACTACCGTCTGGTTGACTTCAAGCGCAACAAGGACGGTATTCCGGCCAAGGTTGAGCGTCTGGAATACGATCCGAACCGTTCCGCACACATCGCTCTGGTGCTGTATGCAGACGGCGAACGTCGTTACATCCTGGCACCGAAGGGCCTGAAGGCTGGCGACCAGATCGCATCCGGCGCTGATGCTGGCATCAAGGTAGGTAACGCCCTGCCGATGCGCAACATCCCGGTTGGTACCACTGTCCACGCTATCGAAATGAAGCCGGGCAAGGGTGCACAGATCGCCCGTTCTGCTGGTGCATTCGCGCAGATCCTGGCCCGTGAAGGTGCCTATGTGACCCTGCGTCTGCGCTCTGGCGAAATGCGCAAGGTGCTGGCTGACTGCCGCGCGACGATCGGTGAAGTTGGTAACTCTGAGCACATGCTGCGTCAGTTGGGTAAGGCCGGTGCCACTCGTTGGCGCGGTGTTCGTCCTACCGTTCGCGGTATGGCGATGAACCCGGTTGACCATCCGCACGGTGGTGGTGAAGGCCGCAACAAGGGTATCCAGCCGGTATCTCCTTGGGGCACGCCGTCCAAGGGTTACAAGACTCGTAAGAACAAGCGCACCGACAAGTACATTGTACGTCGTCGTAACAAGTAATTCTTTAAAGAGGAATCACCATGCCACGTTCTCTCAAGAAGGGTCCATTCATTGACCTGCACTTGCTGAAGAAGGTAGAGAAAGCGGTGGAAAGCGGGGACAAGAAGCCTGTTAAGACTTGGTCCCGTCGTTCAATGATCATCCCGAGCATGATCGGTTTGACCATCGCTGTCCATAATGGTCGTCAGCACGTTCCGGTATACGTTTCCGATGAAATGATCGGTCACAAGCTGGGTGAGTTTGCGCCAACTCGTACTTATCGCGGTCATGCCGCTGATAAGAAGGCCAAGAAGAAATAAGGGGTAAATGATGGAAGCTATCGCTAAACACCGTTTCGCCCGGTCTTCGGCCCAGAAGGCTCGCCTGGTTGCTGACCAGGTCCGTGGACTGCCGGTTGACAAGGCTCTGAACCTGCTGACCTTCAGCCCGCGTAAGGCGGCTGTTCTGGTTAAGAAGGTCCTGGAATCTGCCATTGCTAATGCCGAGCACAATGAAGGTGCGGACATCGACACGCTGAAGGTTGCCACCATCATGGTTGACGAAGGTCCTTCCATGAAGCGCATCCGTCCTCGTGCCAAAGGCCGCGCGGACCGTATCCTGAAGCGTACCTCCCACATCACTGTGGTAGTGTCCGACCGCTAAGAGGCTAGGAGATAAGCAATGGGTCAGAAAGTACATCCTAACGGCATTCGTTTGGGTATCACCAAGCCTTTCAACTCCACCTGGTTCGCGAACTCCAAGGACTTCGCTGACAACCTGCACGGTGACTTTCAGGTACGTCAGTACCTGACTAAGGAGCTGAAGGCTGCGTCCGTCTCCCGCATCGTGATCGAGCGTCCGGCCAAGAGCATTCGTGTGACCATTCACACCGCTCGTCCGGGCATCGTGATCGGCAAGAAGGGCGAAGACGTTGAAAAGCTGCGCAAGCAAATCGCCACCATCGCTGGCGTGCCTGCACAGATCAACATTTCCGAAGTGCGTAAGCCTGAACTCGACGGCAAACTGGTTGCTGACAGCATCAGCTCCCAGCTGGAACGCCGCGTTATGTTCCGTCGCGCTATGAAGCGTGCCGTACAGAACGCCATGCGTCTGGGTGCCAAGGGTATCAAGGTAGAAGTTAGCGGCCGTCTGGGCGGCGCCGAAATCGCGCGTACCGAATGGTACCGTGAAGGTCGCGTCCCGCTGCACACCCTGCGTGCAGACATCGACTACGCGACTTCTGAAGCACATACCACCTACGGCGTCATCGGCGTCAAGGTTTGGATCTTCAAGGGCGAGGTTCTGGGTGGTCTGGCTGCGGTCACCGCAGCAGCTGCCGCTGCTCAGCAGGAACCGGCTCCGGCCAAGCCGAAGCGCAAGCCTCGCGGTAAGTAAGGAGATTCGGTAAATGTTGCAACCAAAGCGTACTAAGTTCCGCAAAATCCATAAGGGCCGTAACCGTGGTCTGGCTAACGCCGGCAACGAAGTTTCCTTCGGTTCCTTTGGTCTGAAGGCGGTAAGCCGCGGTCAGCTGACTGCTCGTCAGATTGAAGCCGCTCGTCGTGCGATGACTCGTCACGTTAAGCGTCAGGGTAAGATCTGGATCCGTGTGTTCCCGGACAAGCCGATTACCGAGAAGCCTCTTGAAGTGCGTATGGGTAAAGGTAAGGGTAACGTGGAATACTGGGTTGCTCTGATCCAGCCGGGTAAGGTCCTGTACGAGATGGACGGTGTGCCTGAAGCCCTGGCTCGCGAAGCGTTCGCTCTGGCGGCCGCCAAGCTGTCAGTTAAGACCACTTTCGTAACTCGGACGGTAATGTGATGAAAGCACAAGATCTTCGCCAAAAGAGCGCAGAAGAGCTGAAGGCTGAACTGCTGGGTCTGCTGCGCGAGCAGTTCAACCTGCGTATCCAGGCCAGTACTGGTCAGCTGTCTCAGACTCACACTCTGAAACAAGTACGTCGCGACATCGCTCGCGTCAAGACTGTTCTGAACGAGAAGGCAGGTGCGTAATGACCGATAAAATCCGTACCCTGCAGGGTCGTGTCGTTAGCGACAAGATGGACAAGTCCATCACTGTAGCTATCGAACGCAAGGTAAAGCACCCGATCTACGGGAAAATTATCGTGCGTACCACCAAGCTGCACGTACATGATGAAAACAACGAATCCAAAGTTGGCGACCTCGTGGAAATCCGCGAATGCCGCCCGCTGTCCAAGACCAAGTCCTGGACGCTGGTTTCTGTTGTAGAGAAGGCTTAATCGCCCTCTCAACATGGAGACGGCCCTCTCGGGGGCCGTTTCTTTTTTCGGCTACCACTTCGAAAAGCGTTGTGGTATAGTGTCGCGCCTTCAATGGCAGCCAGTCCCGAAAGGGAAAAGTAGTAAAGTAAAGCGGAGCACTAACATGATCCAAATGCAAAGTATGCTGGACGTCGCCGACAACTCCGGCGCTCGCAGCGTAATGTGTATTAAGGTTCTGGGTGGTTCGCACCGCCGCTATGCCGGTATCGGTGACATCATCAAGGTTTCCATTAAGGAAGCTATTCCTCGCGGTAAAGTGAAGAAGGGTGATGTAGTAAATGCGGTGGTCGTTCGCACCAGAAAAGGCGTTCGCCGTCAGGATGGATCTGTCATCCGTTTCGATCGCAATGCGGCTGTGTTGTTGAATAACAACCATCAGCCGATCGGTACTCGTATTTTTGGCCCGGTGACTCGTGAATTGCGTTCTGAAAAGTTCATGAAGATCGTCTCCCTGGCCCCAGAAGTACTGTAAGGAGTCGAAAACATGGCAGCTAAAATCCGTCGCGAAGACGAAGTAATTGTCTTGACCGGTAAGGACAAGGGCAAGCGTGGCAAGGTTACGCAGGTTCTGGTTCAGCACGGTAAAGTAGTGGTAGAAGGCGTTAACCTGGTGAAGAAGCATCAGAAGCCGGTTCCGGCTCTGGGCGTCGCTGGTGGCATTGTCACCAAGGAATCACCGATTGACGTTTCCAACGTAGCGATTTTTAACCCGGCCACTGGCAAGGGTGATCGTGTTGGTTTCCGGATTGAAGACGGCAAGAAAGTCCGTTTCTTCAAGTCCAATGGCGAACTTGTAAAGTAATTGGAGTTTAACGATGGCGAAACTGCATGATATTTACAAACAGAAGGTAGCCGGTGAACTGATGACTCAGTTCGGCTACAAGACTGTCATGCAAGTCCCTCGGATCGAAAAGATCACCCTGAATATGGGTGTCGGTGAGGCCTTGGCGGATAAGAAAATTCTGGAAAATGCAGTTGCTGATCTGGCTGCTCTTTCTGGTCAAAAGCCGCTGATCACCAAAGCTCGCAAGTCCGTTGCTGGCTTCAAGATCCGTGAAGGCTACCCGATCGGTTGTAAAGTAACCCTGCGCGGCGAGCGCATGTGGGAGTTCCTGGAGCGTTTGATTTGCATCGCTATGCCGCGTATCCGTGACTTCCGTGGTGTGAGCCCGAAGTCTTTTGACGGTCGTGGCAACTACTCCATGGGCGTACGCGAGCAAATCATCTTCCCCGAAATCGACTACGACAAGGTCGACAAGGTTCGCGGTCTGGATATCACTATCACGACCACTGCGAAGTCCGACGAGGAAGGCCGTGCTCTGCTGGCTGCCTTTAACTTCCCATTCCGTAAGTAAGGTGTAGGGTTATGGCAAAACTTTCCATGAAAGCACGAGAAGTAAAGCGTGCCAAACTGGTCGAAAAGTTCTCCGAGAAGCGTTCTGCGCTGAAGGCGATCATCTCTAACGTGGCTACTTCTGATGAAGCGCGTTGGGAAGCTGTGCTCAAGCTGCAACAACTGCCTCGTGATTCCAGTCCGATTCGTCAACGTAATCGTTGCAACATCACTGGTCGTCCGCACGGATACCTGCGCAAGTTTGGTCTGTGCCGCATCAAGGTGCGTGAGCACATGATGAAGGGCGAAATTCCTGGCCTGAAGAAGGCTAGCTGGTAATCGATCACGGGAGTTAAGACAAATGAGCATGCAAGATCCGATCGCGGACATGCTGACCCGCATTCGTAACGGTCAGGCCGCAGCGAAAGTTTCGGTTGCTATGCCTTCTTCCAAGCAGAAAGTGGCGATTGCCAAGCTGCTGAAAGAAGAAGGTTACATCGCTGACTACAAAGTAAGCGGTGACGTAAAGGCCGAACTCGAAGTTGAATTGAAGTATTTCCAAGGCAAGCCGGTTGTCGAGCTGATTCAGCGCGTTAGCCGTCCTGGTCTGCGTATTTACAAGAAGCGTGGCGAACTGCCGAAGATCATGAATGGTCTGGGTATCGCCGTCGTCTCCACGTCAAAAGGTGTGATGACTGACCGTGCTGCCCGTAAGGCTGGCATGGGCGGTGAGATCATCTGCTACGTAGCCTAAGGAGGTAGGAAAATGTCTCGTGTTGCTAAGGCACCCGTCGCGATTCCTGCCGGCGTAGAAGTTGTTCTGAATGGCCAGGAAATTAGTGTTAAAGGCAAGAACGGTACTCTGAAGCGTTCTATCAATGCCGGTGTTGTGATTACCAAGGAAGAGAACGTCCTGAAGTTTGCCCCGCGCGAAGGTTTTGCCGGTGCTGACGCCCAGGCCGGTACTGCTCGTGCCCTGGTCAACAACATGGTCATTGGTGTTACCGCTGGCTTCGAGCGCAAGCTCCAGCTGGTAGGCGTAGGCTATCGTGCCCAAGCTAAGGGCAAGACTGTCGGCCTCTCTCTGGGCTTCTCTCACCCGGTCGAGCACGAACTGCCGGAAGGCGTTACTGCTGAATGCCCGACTCAGACTGAAATCGTTCTGAAGAGTGCTGATAAGGCGTTGTTGGGCCAAGTAGCTGCGGATATCCGCTCCTACCGTCGTCCAGAGCCTTACAAGGGCAAGGGTGTACGTTACGCCAATGAAGTCGTACGTACTAAAGAAGCTAAGAAGAAGTAAGGTAACACTATGGACAAGAAAGCAGCTCGTCTCCGTCGTGCTACTAAAGCACGCAAGAAGATGCAGGAACTGGGTGCGACTCGTCTGGTGGTTCACCGTACTCCGCGCCATATCTATGCGCAGGTTATCGCACCGAACGGTTCCGAAGTGTTGGCCTCTGCCTCTACTGTAGAGAAGGCCATCGCAGAGCAAGTTAAATACACTGGTAACGCTGATGCCGCTGCCGTTGTGGGTAAGGCAATCGCTGAACGTGCGTTGGCAAAGGGTGTCACCACCATTTCCTTCGACCGTTCTGGTTTCCAATACCACGGCCGTGTAGCCGCTCTGGCTGCCGCAGCGCGTGAAGCCGGTCTTCAGTTCTAAGGTAGGGGTCGAAAATGTCTAAAGTCGAAACTCAAGCCGGTGATCTGCAAGAGAAGCTCGTCGCAGTTAACCGTGTATCTAAAGTAGTTAAAGGTGGTCGTATTTTCTCCTTCACAGCTCTGACTGTCGTAGGTGATGGTAACGGCCGTGTAGGTTTCGGTTACGGTAAGGCGCGTGAAGTTCCTGCTGCCATTCAAAAGGCAATGGAACAAGCTCGTCGCAACCTGACCAAGGTCGAACTGAACGCAGGTACCCTGCACCACGCGGTGAATGGTACCCACGCTGGTTCCAACGTGTTCATGAAACCTGCCTCTCAAGGTACTGGTATCATCGCCGGTGGTGCGATGCGTGCAGTGCTGGAAGTGGCTGGCGTGCACAACGTACTGGCCAAGACCTACGGTTCCACCAACCCGATGAACGTGGTTCGCGCTACCATCGACGCTCTGGCAAACATGAAGTCGCCTGAGCAAGTCGCTGCCAAGCGTGGCCTCAGAGTCGATGAAATTCTGGGATAATGCGCCATGGCTAATAAAACTGTAAAAGTAACTCAGACTCGCAGTGCTATCGGTCGTCTGCCGAAGCACAAGGCATCTCTGCGTGGCCTGGGCCTGCGTCGCATTGGTCACACCGTTGAGCTGGAAGATACTCCATGCGTCCGCGGTATGATCAACCAGGTTTACTACATGGTGAAGGTGGAGGAGTAATCCATGCGTTTAAACACTCTTTCTCCGGCCGCTGGTTCTAAGCCTGAAAAGAAGCGTCTGGGCCGTGGTATCGGTTCAGGCCTGGGCAAGACCTCTGGTCGTGGTCACAAGGGTGCCGGCTCTCGTAAGAGCGGCGGTACTCGCGTCGGGTTTGAAGGCGGTCAAATGCCGTTGAAGATCCGTCTGCCGAAGTTCGGTTTCTATTCTCGTAAGGGCGCAGTGACTGCTGAAGTCCGTCTGCACGAAATTGCAACCGTTGAAGGTGACGTGGTCGACCTGAACACCCTGAAGCAAGCCGGTGTGATCAATAAGAACATCGAGTTCGCCAAGGTTGTTCTGTCTGGCAAGATTGAGCGCGCAGTAACTGTTCGTGGCCTGACTGCCACCAAGGGTGCTCGTGCTGCCATTGAAGCCGCAGGCGGCAAGATCGAGGAATAATAAGTACATGGCTAAGAAACCAGGATTAGATGTAAAGGGTGCACAGGGTGGTCTCAGCGAGCTGAAGAGCAGACTGCTGTTCGTGCTCGGTGCCATCATCGTGTTCCGTGCTGGCTCCTATGTGCCGATTCCTGGGATTGATGCCGCCGTACTTGCTGAATTGTTCCAGCAACAGAAGGGAACCATCATTGAACTGTTCAACATGTTCAGTGGTGGGGCCCTGTCCCGTGCCTCCATCTTCGCGCTGGGGATCATGCCGTACATTTCGGCATCGATCATCATCCAGCTGTTGACGGTGATTCATCCGGCCTTGGCTGAGCTGAAGAAGGAAGGGGAGACTGGTCGTCGCAAGATTAGCCAGTACACTCGTTATGGCACTCTGTTGTTGGGTACGGTTCAGGCATTCGGTATCGCCACCGGTCTGCCGAATATGATGCAGGGTCTGGTATCCAACCCAGGCTTTGGTTTCTATTTCACGGCCGTGGTTAGTTTGGTCACCGGTACCATGTTCCTGATGTGGTTGGGTGAGCAGATAACCGAGCGCGGTATCGGCAATGGTATTTCGCTGATCATTTTCGTCGGTATCATTGCAGGTCTGCCGCATGCGATTGGCGCTACGGCTGAGCAGGCGCGTCAAGGCGAATTGCACATCCTGCTGTTGTTGCTGCTGGCGGTGATTGTGTTTGCGGTCACCTACTTTGTCGTGTTTGTTGAACGTGGGCAGCGTCGTATCGTTGTCAACTACGCCAAGCGCCAACAGGGTAATCGGGTGTTTGCCGCACAAAGCACTCACTTGCCGCTGAAGCTCAACATGGCTGGTGTTATTCCTGCGATCTTCGCATCCAGCATTATCCTGTTCCCGGGGACTATCGCTTCCTGGTTTGGTCAGGGTAATTCATGGGGGGCCAACCTGTTGCAAGAGATTTCAATGACTCTGCAACCCGGTCAACCGCTCTATGAAATGCTGTATGCTGCGGCCATTATTTTCTTCAGTTTCTTCTATACTGCGTTGGTGTTTAACCCCCGCGAGACGGCAGACAATCTGAAGAAGAGTGGCGCGTTTATCCCTGGCATTCGTCCAGGGGAACAGACTGCGAGGTTTATTGATAAAGTGATGACTCGCCTGACATTGGCAGGTGCTCTGTACATTACCTTTATCTGTCTCGTGCCCCAGTTCTTGATGACGATGTGGAACGTCCAGTTCTATTTCGGCGGCACCTCGCTGCTGATTATTGTCGTGGTCATCATGGACTTCATGGCTCAGGTACAGACCCATTTGATGTCTCATCAATATGGCGATGTTCTGAGAAAGGCCAATCTTAAAGGCTACGGCCGATAAGAGCGGTTTTCACAGTTACGCGGAGTTAAGCAATGAAAGTTCGTGCTTCCGTTAAGGCCATCTGCCGTAACTGCAAGATCATCAAGCGTCACGGTGTGGTGCGTGTGATCTGCAGCGAGCCTAAGCATAAACAGCGTCAAGGCTAATTAATTTACGGCTGGTACTTGAAAAAAAAAGTTAGGCTGGCTAAATTAGCCAGCCAACTTTTGTTGTGCACTATGACGGCCGCCATGTATCCGAAACGGGCTTTATGGCGGTCAATGATTTATTTAGTTTTAGGAGTGGGATAGTGGCCCGTATCGCTGGCATTAACATTCCTGACCATAAGCATGCAGTCATCGCTTTGACTGCGATTTATGGCATTGGCAACACCCGCGCAAAATCCATTTGCGCAGATGCAGGTATTGCCGAGGATGTGAAGATCAAGGATCTGGACGAAGCTCAGATCGAAAAACTGCGCGAGCAAGTTGCCAAGTTCACTGTTGAAGGTGACCTGCGTCGTGAGATTTCCATGAACATCAAGCGCCTGATGGACCTCGGTTGCTACCGCGGCCTGCGTCATCGCCGTGGCTTGCCGGTTCGTGGTCAACGCACCAAGACTAACGCGCGTACCCGTAAGGGTCCTCGTAAGCCGATTAAGAAGTAAGCGGGAAGGTGTAGAAAATGGCAAAAGCTCCGACTCGTGCTCGCAAGCGCGTTAGAAAGCAAGTAAGCGATGGTATCGCTCACGTTCATGCATCTTTTAACAACACGATCGTAACCATTACCGACCGTCAAGGGAATGCCCTGTCTTGGGCTACCGCTGGTGGTTCTGGTTTCCGTGGTTCTCGTAAGTCTACTCCGTTCGCTGCTCAGGTAGCCGCTGAACGTGCTGGCGAAATTGCCAAAGAGTATGGCGTTAAGAACCTGGAAGTAATGGTGAAGGGCCCAGGCCCTGGCCGTGAGTCTTCAATCCGTGCTCTGAATGCGGCTGGTTTCCGCATTACTAACATCACTGATGTGACTCCGATCCCGCATAACGGTTGTCGTCCTCCCAAGAAGCGCCGCGTGTAACGTTAGCCTCTTGGTATAGGATTGTTGGAGAAAGAACATGGCAAGATATATCGGTCCTAAGCTGAAGCTTAGCCGTCGTGAGGGCACTGACCTGTTCCTGAAGTCAGGTGTTCGCGCGATCGACTCAAAGTGCAAAATTGATACTGCACCTGGTCAACACGGTGCGCGCAAGCCGCGTCTGTCTGACTATGGTGTTCAGCTGCGTGAGAAGCAGAAAGTTCGTCGTATTTACGGCATTCTGGAAAAGCAGTTCCGCAAGTACTATCGCGAAGCTGCCCGTCAGAAGGGTAACACCGGCGAAAACCTGTTGCAGCTGCTGGAAGGTCGTTTGGACAACGTTGTTTACCGCATGGGCTTTGGTGCTACTCGCGCCGAATGCCGCCAGCTGGTAAGCCACAAGGCCATCGTCGTTAATGGTCGCGTTGTTAACATTCCTTCTTACCAGGTTTCTCCTGAAGACGTTATCACTGTTCGCGAGAAGGCGAAGAAACAAGCTCGTATCAAGGCCGCTCTGGACTTGTCTACGCAGCGTGAAAAGCCGACTTGGGTCGAAGTTGACGCAGATAAGATGGAAGGCGTGTACAAGCGTCTGCCAGAACGTTCTGATCTGTCCGCCGACATTAATGAACAGCTGATCGTCGAGCTTTACTCCAAGTAAGGCTAGCTTCTAAGAGAGGACATAATGCTGGGTTCTGTAACAGATTTTCTTAAGCCACGCCTCGTTGATATTGAACAACTGAGTCAGACTCACGCGAAAGTGACGCTT
>JAYROM010000143.1:0-13230 GCA_041911695.1 Aeromonadaceae bacterium | reverse complement strand
TGACCTGGTTATCGAAGGTGATGCGCCGGTCCGGGGCTTCAAAACAGGCATCGTCAACCAGCGAACTTAGCAGTTCGGCCAAGTCGATAAAGTCGTTTTGCGGTAGCGGTACGCCAGACTCCAGACGCGCCAGGGTCAGAACCTCGCCAATCAGTCGATCCAGTCGGCGAGTCTCATGTTCCAGACGGCCCAACATCTCCTCGTAGCGCTCCGGCTGCTGGCGCACCAGATCAATCGCCACCTGCACGCGCGCCAGCGGCGAGCGCAAATCATGCGAGATATCGTGCAGCAGCCGTTTCTGGCTCTCCATCAACTGGCCGACCTGGCGGCCCATGCGGTCCGCTTCGTTACCCAACTGCCCGAGTTCGTCACGACGGTGGCCCATCTGCTCACTGACATTCAGGTCAAACCGGCCATGCGCCACCGAGCGCAGACCATCCCGCAGCAGACGGATCGGATGCACCAGATAACGGGCAAGTAGAATGCTGAATATCAGACTGGCGACAAAGGCACTGAGCGGCACCAGCACCGGGACATCGAACAGGCTAAACATGATGTTGATGCCTGCATTCGGTGGGCGCGGCATCATGCGGTTGATCAAAAACAGGGTAACCTGGGTGCCATCCGCCAGCTGGATATGGCGGACTGGCCGGTGCATCTGCGGTTCATCCCCCTGCAGCGCCTCCTCTTCCAGTACCTGTTTGGCGCGGAACCAGGCGGCACGCGGTACGGCGCGACCAAGCAGATCCTCACCGCGATCGTTTACCAACAGCGGGATAATGCTGGGTGGGCGGTCATCGCGCTCATTGTCAGGTGGGGGCAGCGCGTGGCTATTGTTAGCCGGATGCTCACCTGGCGGGGGTGACATATCGCCAGGGTGCGATGCTGAGGGGGGGCCATTGCCCTCCGGCGGTTGGCGGGGGGGCGTTCCCGCAGTGGGGGCCGCCCCCTTATCTAGAGGGTGGGCTTTGGCACTATTGACCGATTGGAGTTCACCGCGCAGACCATCCAGCCCTTCGCTACGCAAGCGGCGTGCGGCATGATCAAGATGGAAGTTAACCCATTTGCCCTCCGCCAGACGATCTGGCGTGGCCAGATGCGCCTCTTCATAGATGCGAGCCAAGCCAATGGCGCCCCCGGCCATCAGCAGCAGGGATAACCAGAAGCCGAGCAGAATTTTCCAGAATAGCGTCATGTCCGCTCATCCAGCAGCAAATAGCCAATGCCGCGGATGGTCTGGATGGGGCTACGGCCGTCCTCGAGGACGCCAATCTTCTGTCGCAGGTTGCTGACATGCACATCCAGGCTGCGGTCATAGCGCGTCAACTGGCGGCCGAGCACGGTTTCCGACAGATGCGACTTGCTGATGATTTCGCCTGGATGGCGGCACAACTGTTCAAGCAGGTTGAATTCGGTGCTGGTCAGATCCAGCAACTCCTCCTGCCAGTAGGCCTGGCGGCGGCGGCCGAATACCTGCAGGTTACCGACCTGCAGATCGCTGTTGTGGTTGACCGGTCCCAGCTTCTCAGGCGCACAGCGGCGCAGGATGGCACGGATACGGGCCACCAGTTCCCGCGGCGAGCAGGGTTTGGCCACATAGTCATCGGCGCCGGTTTCCAGACCAAGAATACGGTCCACATCATCACCGCGTGCGGTGATCATCAGTACCGGCAAGGCGCTATGCTGGCGCAGGCGACGCAGTAACTCACTGCCGCTCAGGCCGGGTAGCATCTGATCCAGCAGTAGAATGTCAAACTCGCCGCGCAAGGCGGTCTCCAGTCCCTGTTCACCGTTATGGCAAACGGTGACAACAAAGCCTTCACTGGTCAGATAATCACGCTGCAGGTTGCACAGTTCCTGATCATCATCGATCAAAAGTACTCGAATCATCGTTGCTGAACCCTGTGTGGACAAAAAACAGATAGTCACAGTGCCGACATCATACGGGTCGCCATGCATCGCTCAAGCGGACGGCATGTTCCACGGCCGGTTTTACCTATTTTTACACCTTGCTGATTTATTTATTCAGTTTGGCTGATGTCTCGAGGTAAGGCACAACAAATTCCGCCACCTGATCGCGAATGATGGGTTGGGCCTGGGCATTCGGATGCAGACCATCGCTGAGCAATAATGTCGGCTCGGTGATGATCTTTTCCATGAAAAAGGGCAGTAACGGCAAATGATATTGTGTCGCCAGGGCGGGATACAGTTGATCGAACTGCTGCACATAGCGTGCCCCGTAATTGGGTGGCAGTCGGATCTGGGTCAGGATCACCTGACTCCCTGTTTGCTGGGCAGTCTTGATCATACTTTCCAGATTACGCTGGGTTTGCGCTACCGCCAGGCCACGCAACCCATCATTGGCGCCCAGTTCAATCAGGACCCAGTCGGGCTGGTGGCGTGACAACAGGCTGGCCAGTCGTGCATTACCACCCTGGGTGGTTTCGCCACTGACGCTGGCATTGATCACCTGCCAGTCGCGCCCCTGATCTTGCCACTGTCGTTGCAACAAGGCCGGCCAGGCGCGATCGGCTGGAAGTTGATAACCGGCACTCAGACTGTCGCCAAAAATCAGCAAACGGGTTGCCGAGACGGGCAGGGCCAGACAGGATAGCAACAGGCCGTAGAGTAGAGGTAAACGCATGACTGTCCCTTCTATCATACAGATACAGGCGCTCAGCCACCGGGTAGCGCTGGCTGAACAGCAAATATCCATCCTTGAGGGGATTGACCTGGATGTCAAGGCAGGGGAGTCGGTGGCACTGCTTGGCCATTCCGGTTCGGGCAAATCGACCCTGCTCGGATTGATTGCCGGACTGGATCGCCCCAGTGCCGGCACGATCCGGATCGCCAGTCAGGATCTGACCGCAATGGACGAAGAGGCGCGAGCCCGACTGCGTGGGGAGCAGATCGGTTTTATCTTCCAGTCGTTTCAGTTGTTGCCGGCGTTGACGGCACTGGAAAATGTGATGCTTCCTGCAGAGATTCGCGGGCTGGATCAGGCGACGGAACATGCCCGGCGGTGGTTGGAAGCGGTCGGTCTCGGTCATCGCTTGCACCATCGACCGGCGCGCCTGTCTGGCGGCGAGCAGCAGCGAGTGGCGATCGCCCGCGCCTTTATGGGTCAGCCGCGCCTGCTGCTATGCGACGAACCGACCGGTAATCTGGACCCCGCTACTGGCCGCCAGGTCGCCGACCTGCTGTTCCAGCTGAATGCCGAACAGGGGACCAGTCTGCTGGTGGTCACCCATGATGCGACCCTGGCCCAGCGCTGCCAGCGGCGGTTGTGGCTGCATGAGGGGCGCTTGCACCGCCAGCCCCTACCGGCTGGAGCCTCAACATGACAACAGCGACGGCACCGTCAATGAGCGGCCCGGCGGGGCGTGCTGGGTATTATCCGGCGCACGGCCTCTGGCGTCTGGCATGGCGTCTGGGGCGTCAGCAGGGTCAGCATGGGATGTTGTACGGTTTTGTGCTGGCTGTGGTGCTGGCCACCGCAACCCTGCTTTGTGTGGCGCTGGTGGCTGATCGCTTACAGCAGGCCAGCCAGCATCAGGGGCGGGATTTTTTGGCGGCGGATCGTGTGGTGGTGGCCAGCGCCCCCTTGGCCGACACCTGGTGGCCGGATGTCGTGCGTGACTGGCCGCGCAGTGAGACGCTGAGTTTCAACAGCATGTTGTTTGCCGGCGATCAGCCACAATTGGCCAGTATCCGCGCGGTGGGCCCAGGCTATCCATTGTATGGACGCCTGCAGCTGATGCCGCAACGGCCGCCGCAACCGGGCGAGATCTGGCTCTCAGCACGGCTGATGCAGCGGTTGCAAGCCAAACCGGGGATGTCGATTGAGGTGGGCCAGCGTCAGCTGACGGTGGCAGGCACCCTGCTACAGTTGCCGGATGAGGGCTTCTCGCCGGCTGAGTTGGCCCCCAAGGCGTTGATGCTGGTGGCGGATGTGCCCTCGACCGGCATCTTGTTACCGGGCAGTCGTGTTGAATACCGTTATCAGCTGCGCCATCCGCCCGCCGTCTCGCCCGCTGCGGCGGATCGCGCCTTGCGTCAGCAACTTCAGGGTGGACAGCGGTTGCTGACCCCCGAGCAGGCAGAGGGGCAGGCCGGAAGAGCCATGCAAAACGGCGAGCATCTGTTCCGGCTGGCGGCGTTGACCGCGCTGGTGCTGGCCTCGCTGGCGATGCACAGTGCGTTGACCCATTTTGCCCGCGATCTGGACCGTCAGGTCGCGCTGCTGAAAACCCTGGGGGCCCGGCGTGTGCAACTCTGGGCCTGGCTTGGCATGCTGCTTGGGGCATTGTCCGCCTTGGGGCTGGCCGGTGGCGCATTAGGTGGCTATCTGCTGCATCTGGGCTTCATCCATCTATTGGGTGAGGTGTTGCCGGCCGATCTGCCACCGCCCTCGTGGCAGCCGCTCGGCGCTGGCTTGTTGATGCTATTGATGCTGATCCTGGTACTGGCCATTGTGCCGTTTGCGCGTTTGCTGGCTACCCCACCGCAACAGGTGCTGCGCGACAGCGCACCGGCCAGTGACGGCCCTGGGCGTGGATTGCTGGTGGCACTGCTCGGTGGGGGGCTGTTTGCCTGGCTGTTTACCGGCGATGCCCGGTTGGCGGGCGGACTGCTGTTGGGCATGGCCGCTGGATTGGGCGGACTGGGACTGATCGGCTACGTGCTGTTGTGGCTACCCTGGCCGCTGCGTCGGGGGAGTGCGGCGGCGTTGGCGGTCGGTCAGTTGCGCCGGGCACGGGGGAGCAGCTTTCTGCAACTGGCGGCGCTCACGCTGGCGATGTTGCTGCCTGGTATGTTGTGGGGGGCCTATCAGAGTTTGTTAGCTGGGGTAGATACCCATCAGTTACAACAAGCGCCCAACCGCTATCTCATCAATATTGCCGAGGACGATCGCGCGGCGTTATCTCGTTGGTTAACGGCGCAGGGGCAGTCGTCGGTCCCCCTCTATCCGGTGATCCGCGGCCGTCTGACTGCCATTGCCGGTGAGCCTGTGGCCAGCGAGCCGGGGGCGCCGGGGCGGCCCGGGATCTATCGCGAGCTAAGCATGAGCTGGATGCCGGTGCTTCCGGCCTATAATCCGCTACAGGCCGGAGAGCCCTGGCACGGCGATGGGGGCGATGAGGTCTCGGTCGAGGCGGGCACAGCCCAGCGCCTGGGAATTGGCCTCGGTGATACCCTGAGCTTCGAGGTCGAGGGGGAGACGTTGCAGGCGCGGGTCACCTCGCTGCGCACGGTTCGCTGGCAGGATATGCAGCCCAACTTCATCATGATTTTCGCCCCCAAGGTGTTGCAGGCGCGGCCAGCCAGCTGGATGGCGAGCGTGCGGGTCACGCCGGGTGATCTCCATTTCGAGCGCGATCTGGTGCAGCAATTTCCGGGGATAACCCTGATTGATACCGACCAACTGCTGCAGCGCTTGATCTCACTGCTCGGCGGCTTAGGGCGCGGGCTGGGTCTGCTGTTATCGCTGGTGGCCGCTGCGGCCGGGCTGGTGTTGTATACCCGCATCCAGGCGGCGATGGCGCAGCGTTGGCAGTCGCTGGTGTTGATGCGTACGTTGGGCGCCGGCGCCCGCCAGCTGCAGCAGATGCTCTACTGGGAGTGGATTGTCGCCGGTCTACTGGCCGGCCTGCTCGCGGCAGCGGGTAGCGAGGTGGTGCTGTGGTGGGTGTTACCGGGTTGGCTGGAACAGGGCTGCTGGCAGTGGCATCCCGCCCTGTGGTGGGGATTGCCGCTGGTGGCCTGTGTGTTGATGGCCCTCTCCGCCTACCGGCAAACCCGGCGTCTGCTCAGTAGTGTGCTGGCCCGCCGCTTGCGCGAGGAGGGCTAACAGCCCTCCGGGCGGGTTTAGTGATCGGGCAGCAGCGCCTGCAGCGCATCGGTGAACTGCGGATGCTGGAAATGGAAACCGGCATCCTGCAGTCGACGTGGCAGGATGGGCAAGTTATCCAACAGCAGGCTGGCGCGCTCACCGAGCAGCAGCTGAAGCAACCAGGCCGGACTCTGTAGCCAGTGCGCGGCGAGCAGGTGTTCGGCCAATTGCTGCGAAAAGTCGATCTGGCGTAACGGATGGGGCGCACACAAGTTGAACGGCCCCTGACAGGTATCATGCTCAAGCAAGAAGTGAATGGCGGCCAGCGCATCGGGCAAGCTGATCCAGGGTAGATATTGCTGCCCATCCCCTAAACGGCTGCCCAGCCCTTGTCGATAGAGCGGCAGCAGTTTGCTGAGCATGCCACCCTCGCTGGCGAGCACTGGACCTAAACGTAGTAGACAAACCCTGGCACCCCACTGTTCGGCCTCCATCGCCAGTTGCTCCCAACGTGCGCAAACCTCATGGGTAAAGCCGGAGGTGGGATGGGTGCAGGTTTCATCGACCCAGTGACGCTGCGATCCATACCAGCCCACGGCTGAGGCATTGAGCCATAGCCGAGGCGGGTGATCGCTCTGTCGACAACAGGCGAGCAGCGCCTGGGTGGTCTGCCAGCGACTGTCGCAGATCGCCTGTTTGTAGGCCGGCCGCCAGCGCTGATCCGCGATGGGGGCGCCGGCCAGATTGATTACCACATCCACATTCTGCAGTGCCGGCAGGTTTTGCAGCGTGAACACCGGCAACAAGGGATCCTGGAACAGTTGTCTTGTCTGTACAGGATCGCGGCTGATCAGGGTCAGCTGGTGCTGATGGCGCAAGGTGTGCACCAGATGGCGGCCGATCAGCCCGCTAGCACCGGTGATCAATAGATGCATGCGTAAGCTCTCCGTGTTGATTTTATTACTAGTTTAGCCTGTAAACGGCGTCCTGACCTGGCTAGCTGCGGATCATGACACCTTGATGATCTTGTCCACAGATCCTGTGGGTAACCTTGTAGATGAGTACTGCACGACCTGATGACAGTTTGCGATCAGGCGCGGAAAAAGTCTGTATTGCGGATAAAAAACGCCTCCACAAGGGAGGCGTTGGGGATAACAGTTTGCGCGCTGCGCTGGCGATTAGGCCAGGGCTGCGTCATCAGCCTGTTTGGCCTGGATCGCGGTCAGGGCGATGGTGTAGACGATGTCGTCCACCAGGGCGCCACGCGACAGATCGTTCACCGGCTTGCGCATGCCTTGCAGCATCGGGCCGATGGAGACCAGGTCAGCAGAGCGCTGTACCGCCTTGTAGGTGGTGTTACCCGTGTTCAGATCCGGGAAGATGAACACGGTGGCCTGACCGGCTACTGGCGAGTTCGGCGCCTTGGAGCGAGCTACGTCAGCCATGATGGCGGCGTCGTACTGCAGCGGGCCGTCGATGATCAGATCCGGGCGCTTTTCCTTGGCCAGGCGGGTGGCTTCACGCACCTTGTCCACGTCAGCCCCGGTACCGGAAGTCCCGGTAGAGTAGGAGATCATGGCTACGCGCGGTTCAACACCAAATGCCTTGGCGGAGTCAGCGGACTGGATAGCAATTTCGGCCAGCTGTTCAGCATTCGGATCCGGGTTGATGGCACAGTCACCGTAGACCAGTACCTGATCCGGCAGCAGCATGAAGAACACCGAGGAGACCAGGGATGAACCCGGGGCGGTCTTGATGATCTGCAGCGGCGGACGGATGGTGTTGGCGGTGGTGTGCACGGCACCGGAGACCAGACCGTCGACTTCGTTGCGTTCCAGCATCATGGTGCCGAGCACGACGTTGTCTTCCAGCTGTTCGCGGGCGACCACTTCGGTGATGCCCTTGGCCTTACGCAGTTCGACCAGGCGCGGCACATAGCGTTCACGGGCGATGGCCGGATCGATGATTTCGACGCGATCGCTCAGCACTATACCTTGCTGTTCGGCGACACGGCGGATCTCATCCGGGTTACCCAGCAGCACCGGACGAGCGATACCTCGTTCGGCACAGATGGCCGCTGCCTTGACGGTACGCGGCTCGTCGCCTTCCGGCAGCACGATGCGCTTGTTGGCTTCGCGCGCCAGTTCGGTCAACTGGTAGCGGAACGCTGGCGGGCTCAGGCGACGGGTACGGGTCGACTCGGCAGTCAGCGTTTCCAGCCAGTGCTTGTCGATATGGCCGGCAACATAGTCCTGGACCATCTCGATCCGTTCGATATCGTCGGCCGGAATTTCCAGATTGAAATTCTGCAGGCTCACCGCGGTCTGCCAGGTGTTGGTGTCGATCATCATGATCGGCAGGCCAGTTTGCATGGCTTGCTGGCACAGGGCCATCACCTGCGGCTCCGGATGGTAGTTACCGGTCAGCAGCAGGGCGCCCAGCTTGACGCCGTTCATCGCTGCCAGACAGGCAGAGACGATGACGTCAGAACGGTCGCCGGAGGTGACCAGCAGGCTACCCGGGCGGAAGTGCTCGACCATGTTGTGGATCGAGCGCGCACAGAAGGTCACCTGGTTCAGACGACGCTGGCCGAGTTCACCCTCGTGCAGGATCTTGGCCGACAGATGACGGGCCAGATCCCGCGCACGCGGCGCGATCAGACGGGTGTTCCACTGGATGCAACCCAGGATGCGCAGCGGGCTCTTGCCGAAGAACTGCAGCACTTCCAGATTGTTGGCCAGATCGCCGGCGCTGTGGTGCGCTTCGAACATCTCGGTCAGGTCTGGACGGGTGTTGCCGTGTTCATCGACCGGCGCGCCCACCTTGTTGATGATGCAACCGACGATACGCTTGTTCTGCACACCACCGAAGTTGGAGCAGGCCAGTTCGATATGTTCTTTCAGCTTCTGGCTGGAATCGTTACCAGGATGGGTCACGAAAACCATATCTGCATCCAGAGCGCTGGCGATCTCGTAGTTGAGCTTGTTGGCAAACGGCTGTTTTTCTACCGGTACCAGGCCTTCAACCACCACCACTTCAGCCCCACTCTCTTTCACATGGCTTTCATACAGGGCGACGATCTCTTCCAGCAACACGGCGGTGTTGCCACTGGAGATCATGTTCTCTGCATAATGCTGGGAGAGCGGTTCGGGAGGGGTAATGTTGGAGCCGGCGCGAATGACGGCTGTTGAGGCTTCCGGACCGGAGTGGGCCGGCTTCGGTTGGGCAACCGGTTTGAAGAAGCTGACGTTGACCCCGTGTCGTTCCATCGCTCGGACCATGCCGAGGCTGACCGAGGTAACACCAACACCGGCGCCAATCGGGATTAGCATAATAGTGCGTGCCACTGACGTATCCCCTAAGAGTGAAGTACTGTAGCTAAATGAAAAAAGGCCGCTGGATAAGCGGCCTTACTATTGTACCCGGTCTGACTCAGCCTGCCAGCAATTCCAACGCGTCGTGGGCAATTACCCACTCTTCATTGGTCGGGATCACCATGGCCACCGTGCTACCGGTTGCAGTGATGATGCCCTGGCCGCCGAAACGGGCCTTCAGGTTGGCCTCCTGATCCACCTTGAAACCAAGCAGGCCCAGGCGATTCAGGGTCAGTTCGCGGATCGGTGCGGAGTTTTCGCCGATACCACCGGTGAACACCACGGCATCCAGACGGCCATCCAGCGCTGCGGTGTAGCTGGCGATATATTTGGCCAGACGGTAGCAGTACAGATCCATGGCACGCTTGGCGGCCTCATCGGTCTGGTAGTTGTCTTCGACAAAGCGGCAATCGCTGGTGACACCGGTCAGCCCCAGCAGACCAGACTCGCGGGTCAGCATGGTGTTGATGTCGGCCAGGCTCATGCCCAGGGTATCGTGCAGGTGGAAGATGATCGCCGGATCAATGTCACCGCTACGAGTGCCCATCACCAGCCCTTCCAGCGGGGTCATCCCCATCGAGGTATCGACCGATTTGCCGTTCTTGATCGCGCAGACCGAACCACCATTGCCCAGATGGCAGTTGATGATGTTCAGCTCTTCTACCGGCTTGCCGAGGGTTTTGGCCGCCTGCAGGCTGATGTAGTAGTGGCTGGTGCCGTGCATGCCATAGCGACGGATACCGTGTTCGGTATACAGGTGATGCGGCAGGGCATACAGGAAGGCTTCCTGCGGCATGCTCTGATGGAAAGCGGTGTCGAACACGGCCACATTCTGCAGCGCCGGGAAGGCTTTCATCGCAGCACGAATACCAACCACATGGGCTGGATTGTGCAGCGGGGCCAGCGCGGCGCAGTCGATGATGCCCTGCAGGACCTCATCGTTGATGACCACGGAGCGGGTAAACTTCTCACCGCCGTGCACCACGCGGTGGCCGATGGCGAACAGATCGTTAGCCAGGTCCGGACGGGTCGCCAGGATCTGATGGACGATGTAGTCCAGCGCTTCCTGATGCGCGGCGCCGTTCCCCAGATCGGCACTGCCTTTCTGACCATCCAGCTTCCACTTGATGCGGGCTTCCGGCAGGTGCAGGCACTCGGCCAGGCCAGAGAGTTTTTCATCACCGGCCACGGCATCGATCACGGCGAATTTGAGGGAGGAACTGCCACAGTTCAGTACGAGAACCAGCTTGCTGCTCATTCGTAGTAAATCCTATCTATCTTTTTTGCGGGTTTACTGCGTGGAATAGGTCTTTTCCAGCAGAGTTAACGTATGCTTACATTAAAGGTGCTGCTAGCCGGGACCGTCAGGGTAACCTGCGGCGTCGGAGCCAGACGAGAAAGACTCGTCAGAGAGGCGGCGCCGGGCTAAAATTCAAGCGCGGCAAGAATACAGGGCCAGCTCAAAATAACAAAATAATATTTGTCGGAAGTATATCCGTCTTTTTCTTGTGGTTTATGGCGTCTCCGGAGGATATATGACTGCTTTCTATCAGATGTTACAGTTTGGTAACGAATACATGAAGCGTTGGCCCAGTGAAAAAGCACTGGCGCCGATGTTTCCGGAGCATTTTGTGATCCGCGGCATGCGCTTCGCCGCCCTCTGGTTACCGCTGCCGATCATCGCCAGCCTGTTCCTGCAGATGCAGTTCGGCTCGAGCCAGCTTTGGCCGCTGGTGATGACCACCATCCTGTTTATGCTCAGTGTGCCACTGCAGGCCCTCTACTGGCTGGGGCACCGTTCACAGACCCCGTTGCCACCGTCGCTGTGCCGCTGGTACAGCGAAATCAGCCTCAAGCTCGGCGAACCGGCCCGCGTGCGGCCGCGCTATATGGAACTGGCCGAGACGTTGACCAAGGCGTTCCGCCAGCTGGATCGAGCATTTGTGCTGCACGGCGAGGATCCGGAAGTCTGAGCGGCGTCGTCCGCAAGGCGTCATTCATAAAGCAAACGGCCCGCAATTGCGGGCCGTGTTGATCAGGCGAGGGCGCTCTCAGTAACGGACATTTGGGTGATACTTGTCGAGAATGCCCTTGATGGTGTCCATGGTCTCTTTCTTCGGCGGGTGGACGCCGTCGAGCATGTACTTCTCGCCCATCGCTTCCCACTTGTGCTTGCCCAGTTCATGGTAGGGCAGTAACTCGACCTTTTCGACGTGCTCGACGCCGAGGTCATCGCGGATGTACTGGCCGAGGGCTTCGGCGCCGGCGATATCATCACTCCAGCTGGGCACCACGACGTAGCGGATCCACATCTTCTTGCCCTTGCTGGCCAGATAGCGGCCGAAGTCCAGGCTGTATTTGTTACTCACATGGGTCAGCGGAATATGGATGTCATCGTTCATGTGCTTGATGTCGAGCAGCACCAGATCGGTGACATCAAGCAGCGCATCCAGTGACGAGTCGTAATGGCGTACAAAACCGTTGGTGTCCAGACAGGTGTGGATCCCCTTGGCCTTGCAGGCGGTAAACAATTCGGTGACAAACTCTTTTTGTAGCGTGGCCTCGCCGCCGGAAGCAGTTACCCCGCCGCCCGAGGCGTTGATAAAGTGGCGGTAGGCCAACAGGTCTTTCATCAACTCGTCGACCGTGACCTCGCGGCCCTCGTCGGTGGCCCAGGTATCGCGGTTGTGGCAGTACAGACAGCGCATCAGGCAGCCTTGCAGGAAGACAATAAAGCGGATGCCGGGACCGTCGACGGTGCCACAGGTTTCGACCGAGTGGATGCGTCCCTTGAGCGGGGCCTGTTGGGTCATGGTGCTACTCCATTGATTCATCTGGGCTGCATTTTAAAGGATTCTGCCCGCGGGGTCAGGTGTTTTGCCCCCGGTCGCCCCTGATTGTTCATTCTAGTCGGCCAGGCAATAAAAAACCCCCGCCGAGGCGGGGGTTTTGCGAACAATCAGCGGGTTCGACACTGTCGTTCAACACCAGGGCAATTACATGCTCTTGGTGAAGGTACGAGTGATAACGTCCTGCTGCTGTTCCTTGGTCAAGGAGTTGAAGCGCACAGCATAGCCAGATACGCGGATGGTCAACTGCGGATACTTTTCCGGGTTTTCCATGGCGTCGAGCAGCATTTCGCGGTTCATCACGTTGACGTTCAGGTGCTGACCACCTTCCACGTTGGCTTCGTGGTGGAAGTAGCCATCCATCAGACCAACCAGGTTAGCCTTCTGTGCATCGGCATCCTTACCCAGTGCGTTCGGCACGATGGAGAAGGTATAGGAGATACCATCCTTCGCGTAGGCGAACGGCAGCTTGGCTACGGAGGTCAGCGAGGCGACAGCGCCCTTCTGGTCACGGCCGTGCATCGGGTTGGCACCCGGGCCAAACGGCGCACCAGCGCGACGACCATCCGGGGTGTTACCGGTCTTCTTACCGTATACCACGTTAGAGGTAATGGTCAGAACAGACTGGGTCGGTACGGCGTTGCGGTAGGTCTTGTGGGTAGCGATCTTCTTCATGAAGCGCTCAACCAGGTCACAAGCGATGGCGTCAACACGTTCATCGTTGTTACCGAACTGCGGGTATTCGCCTTCGATTTCGAAGTCGATAGCCAGACCGTCTTCATCACGTACCGGCTTGACCTTGGCGTACTTGATCGCGGACAGGGAGTCAGCGGTCACGGACAGACCAGCGATACCACAAGCCATGGTACGGATCACGTCACGGTCGTGCAGCGCCATCTGGATGGCTTCGTAGCTGTACTTGTCGTGCATGAAGTGGATGATGTTCAGGGCGGTGACATACTGGGTAGCCAGCCAATCCATGAAGTGATCCAGACGATCCATGACTTCGTCGAAGTTCAGGACTTCGCCCTTGATCGGTTCGGTCTTCGGGCCGACCTGCAGCTTCAGCTTTTCGTCCACGCCGCCGTTGATAGCGTACAGCATGGTCTTGGCCAGGTTGGCGCGCGCGCCGAAGAACTGCATCATCTTGCCGACGATCATCGGGGACACACAG
>JAYROM010000142.1:0-19355 GCA_041911695.1 Aeromonadaceae bacterium | reverse complement strand
TCGCTTTTGCCGGTGGCGGGCGCTGGACTGTGCTGCTCGCCCTGCTCTGGTTGTGTTGCACGCCAGGACAGGCCGATCCGCAATTTCCGCCCCTGACGGGCCGGGTCGTCGATCAGGCCGCCGTGCTCAAACCCGAACAAGTGCAGCGCCTGACCCAATCGCTGGCTGACTTCGAGCAACGCAGCAGCATCCAGCTAGTGGTCGCCACCCTCTCCTCGCTGCAGGGCTACACCATCGAGGAGTATGGCTATCAACTCGGCCGCGCCTGGGGCATCGGCCAGAAAGATCGCAATAACGGCGTGGTACTGCTGATCGCCCCCGGTGAGCGCAAGGTGCGCATCGAGGTCGGCTACGGGCTGGAGGGCACGCTGACCGATGCCCTGTCATCCAATATCATCCAGACGCAAATCCTGCCGGCGTTCCGTCAGGGCAATCTGGGTGCCGGCATCGAGGCGGGCACCGTCGCCATTCAAAAAGCGCTGGTCGGTGAATACCATCCCAAGCCGGCACAACAACAGGACAGCCTGCCGGAGGCGATGGCACCGCTCGGCTTCTTCCTGTTCCTGCTGATTATGTTTGTAGTCCGTCATCTGCCCGGCCAGCGCGCCATGCAACGTCGCGGCTATTACATCGGCGGCGGCAGTGGCTACCGTGGCGGTAACTCGCAAAATAACTCGCGCGGTGGCGGCGGCTTTAGCGGCGGCGGCGGTGGATTCGGAGGCGGTGGCGCCTCGGGTGGCTGGTAAAGGGAGGACCCCACATGTTATCGAAGACGTTTATCGACACCCTGACCGCGCGCACCAAGGTGGTGGAGCAGACCACCGATGCCGAAGTGGTGACGGTGCTGGCCCCGGCCAGTGATGGCTACTACTACATCCCGACACTGTGGGCCGCGCTGTTGGCGTTGCTCACGCCATTGCTGCTGCACTATCTGGACTTCTGGTTCGAGTGGTATGACGTGCTGCTCACGCAGTGGCTGGTCTGGCTGGCGCTCTCGCTGCTATTCCAGTGGTCACCAATCAAGATGCGGCTGATCCCGCGCAACGTGCTGCGCACCCGCGCCGCCCGCTATGCCCGGTTGCAGTTTCTCGAGCAGGGGTTGCATCGCACCCCGGACCGGCTGGGGGTGCTGCTGTTTGTCTCGCTGGCCGAGCGCTATGTCGAGATCCTGACCGATGATGGCGTGGCCCGGCGCATCGACAACGTGGTGTGGCAGGATATGGTCGGCAGCTTTGTGCAGCGCGTCCGCCGCGGCGAACTCGAGCCGGGGCTGCTGGCCTGTCTGGATGCCATCGGCGAAAAGCTGGCCGCCACCTTCCCGCCCACCCATCAGGACAACCACTTGCCGGATGCCCCGGTGGTGCTGGCAGAGCCTTGATGGCCAAGTGACGTGATACAACAGGCCCGGCAGCACACCGGGCCTGTTTATTAGCGGGGTTTATACCTCGGGCGCATCAGGCTGTCCGGCGGCAGGCGGTGCCGTCGACGGGGTTGCAGCGGCTGATGGCGATGATGGCGCACGATGGGCCATGGCCGCGTAATACAGCAACGGAATCACCACCAAGGTGAGCAAGGTAGAGACCAGGATGCCGAAGATCAGCGAGATCGCCAGCCCGTTGAAGATCGGATCGTCCAGGATAAACAGCGCGCCAATCATCGCCGCCAACGCGGTCAGCAGGATGGGCTTGGCACGAACCTGGGCGGCCCGAATCACCGCCTGTTCAAAACTCAGCCCCTCGCCACGCGCCAGTTCGATAAAGTCCACCAGCAGGATCGAGTTACGTACGATGATCCCGGCCAGCGCAATCATGCCGATCATCGAGGTCGCCGTGAACTGAGCCCCCAGCAACGCATGGCCCGGCATCACACCGATCATGGTCAGCGGGATCGGCGCCATAATGATCAGCGGCACCAGATAGGAGCGGAACCAGGCCACCACCAGCAGATAGATCAGCACCATGCCGACCGCGTAGGCCGCGCCCATATCGCGGAAGGTCTCGTAGGTCACCTTCCACTCCCCATCCCACAACAGCCCGACCTCACCCGGGGTATCCGGCTGGGAGACAAAATTTTGTGGTAACGGGATCTTGCTGCCCGCCGCAAACATCCCATACAGCGGACTGTCCAGATGGCCGGCCATATCAGCCACCACCATCACCATCGGCAACATGTTCTTGTGGGTGATATAGGGCAGGGCCGTACCCGACTGCACACTGACCAGATCCGACAAGGGATAAAGCGTGCCACTGCTGGCTCGCACCTTGAGCGCCAATACCCCCTGCAGATCGACCTTCTGCGCCGGATCCAGCCGCAGACGGATCGGCACCGGATATTTGGCCTGATCACTGTGTAACCAGGTCACATCCTGGCCACCAAGGGCCGCCCCCAGCACGGCCACCACATCCCCCGGCGATACCCCTAGCAACTCGGCCTTGCTGCGATCAACATGCAACTGCCACGCAGGCTGCGGCCCGGTCTGGTAGATATCGATATCCACCACATCTGCGGTCGCGTGCAATGCCTGCATCACCTGGTCGGCACCCTGTTGGCGTAATGCCTCGGTCGGCCCATAAATCTCGGCGACAATCGGTGACCAGACCGGCGGACCGGGTGGTACCTCCACCACCTTGAGGTTGCCCCCCACCTGCGCGGCTATCGCCTGCAACGGCGCCCGCACCGACAGGGCAATCTGGTGACTGCTACGCCGGCGGTGATGGCGATCCACCAGGTTGACCTGGATATCGCCGACACTCGCCCCCTGGCGTTCAAAGTAGTGACGTACCAGGCCATTAAAGTTGATCGGGGCGGCGGTGCCGGCATAGATCTGCACATCGCGCACCTCCGGCACCTGACGCAGGGTGTCGCTCATCGTCATCAGCGTGCGCTGGGTCTGCTCGAAACTGCTGCCCTCGGGCATATCCAGCACCAGCTGAAACTCCGACTTGTTGTCGAACGGCAGCATCTTCAGCACCACCAGCTCAAGTATCGGCAAACTGACCGCCGCCAGCACCGCCAACATCACGGCCAGCCACAACTTACGCCGTGCCGACGGCGCCTGTGGGCCGAGCAGAAACGGTGACATCAGTCGGACAAACACCCCGCCGGAAACCGGCTGCTGCGGTGCGGTGGTCGCCCCCTGCGCGGCGGCATGAGTCCGTTTCAACAGATGTCCGGCCAGCCACGGCGAGAAGATAAAGGCCACGGCCAACGATAACAGCATACCCAGGCTGGCATTGATCGGAATTGGGCTCATATAGGGGCCCATCAGCCCGGAGACAAACGCCATCGGCAACAACGCGGCAATCACGGTCAGGGTCGCCAGGATGGTCGGGCTACCTACCTCGTCGACGGCCGGCGGGATCAGCGCGCGCAGACTGCGTTCGCCGAGCGCCATATGTCGGTGAATGTTCTCCACCACCACGATGGCGTCATCCACCAGAATGCCGATGGAGAAGATCAGGGCAAACAGCGAGACACGATTGAGGGTGAACCCCCACGCCCAGGAGGCAAACAGGGTAAGCAGCAGGGTGATGATCACCGCTACCCCGACCACCACCGCCTCACGCCAGCCCATGCTAATCAGCACTAGGATCACCACAGCCGTGGTGGCAAACACCAGTTTGCCAATCAGGGTGCCCGACTTGTCGGCGGCGGTGACGCCATAATCACGGGTCACCGTCACCTGCACATCGGGCGGTAAGAGCCGGTTCTTCAGCATAGCCACCCGCGCCTCAATCCGTTTGGCCACCACCACGGCGTTCTGTCCCGGCTGTTTGCCAATCGCAATCGTCACCGCCGGATGCAGCGCGGTCGCCGCCGCCGGGGTCCCGTCAGCCGCACCGCGCCCAAACCAGGCTGATTGTGTTGGCACTTCCGCCCCGGCCTCAATCTTTGCCACTTCCTGCAGATAGATGGGTTTACCGCCCTGCACCCCGACCACCAGATCGCCAAGCTCAGCCGCATCACGCAAGAAGGCACCGGGATGCACCAGTATCTCCTGGTTATGTTGGGTCACGCGCTGCGTGCTGCCTGCCTGATTAATGCCTTGCAGCCGCTGCGCCACCTCGGCGAGGGTCAGCCCATGTGCGCCCAGCGCGGCCGGATCCAGGGTCACCATCACCGCCTGATCATGGCCACCATAAGTATGGATATCGCGGGTGCCGGGCAGACGCTTGAGCTCGGTTTCCAACTCGTGGGCAACCCGTGTCAGCGCGGCTGCGTTCTGTTGTTCGCTCCACAAGGTCAGCGACACGATCGGCACATCATCAATGCCACGAGGCTTGATCACCGGCTCACCGACACCCAGCCCGGCCGGCAGCCAGTCCTTGTTGGCATAGAGCTGGTTATAGAGATCCACAATCGCCTGCTGGCGTTTGATACCAACCTTGAACACCGCCACGATCAGCGCGCCATCTGGCCGCGAGAAGGAGTACAGGGTATCGATACCGGCCAGTTGCGAGATCACCTGCTCGGCGGGCGTGGTGATCAGGTTCTCTACCTCGCGCGGTGTGGCACCAGGGTACGGAATATAGACATCGGCGAAGGTGACATCGATTTGCGGCTCCTCTTCGCGCGGCGTGACCAGTACGGCAAACAAACCGAGTAGCAGCGCCACCAGCGCCAGCAAGGGGGTGATCGGTGAATCCCCGAAGCGTGTCGCCAGTCGTCCAGCCAGACCAAATGCTTGGTCCGGCGCGCTGCCCCCTTGTGGAGAAGGATTACTCATGCTGCACCTCCCGCATCACAGCCCAAGCATCACTGGCAATCTGATCCCCGGCTTGCAGGCCAGAGAGCACCTCAACCCGCCCCTGCCCCGGCAAGGTGCCAGGCTCCGGCTGGCCGGTCAGGACCGGCGTCAGCGCCCAACGCGGCGCGGAGCCAGGCGCGGCTTTGCCTGGTTCGGCCAAGCGCTGGAGATAGACGGCACTTAACTCCCCCTGACGCAACAGCGCAGTCTCGGGGATCAGGAGGGCCTGACGCTCGCCTTGTTGGAGGCGCACCTTGACCCATTGCCCCGGCATCACCGCCCGGGTGCCCGCCGGCAGTTCCAGTCTTAAGCGGAAAGTGTGGGTGGCACTGTCCGCATGGTTGAAGCGGGTCACGCTGACCGGCTGCAGCAACTGGCCATTATCCAGCACTATCTGGGTCTGGGCTGCCACCAGCGGGGTCGCGGTCATCGCCGATTGTGGTAGATCCGCCACCACACGCAGGGCATCCAGTGAAAAACCGGATAGCAACGCCGTCCCCGGGGCAACAGTCTCGCCCAATTCGACATGTCGTGCGGTCACCACCCCGGCATAGGGCGCCAACACCTTGGTGTAGCCATACGCCTCACGCGCCTGCGCCAGCGCCGCTTGGGCGGCCGTCACCTGTGAGGCGGCCGACAACGCAGTGGCCTGGGCGTTATCCAGTTGTGCTTTGGAGACAGCCCCTTTCACCGTCAATGCCTGAAATCGGGCCAACTGCCGGTCGGCTTCGGTGCGCTGCGCGATGGCGCGGGCCAATTGCGCCTCTGCCGCCGCAACGTTGGCGGACTGCTCCTTGCCGGTGATCTCGAGCAGCGGTGTCCCCGCCGCCACCTCGTCGTTGACGTCGACTAACATGCGCGAAATGCGGCCGCTGGTCTGCGCCGCGACCGTGCCTTGATGGACAGGCTCGACCGTGCCGTCCAGGGTCAACCAGCGGATCTGCGTCGTAGGCGTCACCGGCACGGCGGTGACCGCAGCAGTCACCGGCATGGCCCAGGCCAGACACCCCAGCCACACCCCGAATACCTGCATCGGAATCCCGTTCATGATCGCCTCCTGACATGATGACGAGGGGGCGCGTCACGCCCGCCCTCTTGTGGATCAAGTGTAATCCCTGGTGGTAGTGCATCCGGGTGTTTGCTCACTGTTCCGGCCTCCGGTTGCGCCTGCTCCAGCGCACAAAAATTGGCGTGCAACACGGCCAGCAGTTCACGCACCACTGCGCTACTCAATGCATAAAACACCTGGTTGGCCCGCTTGCGGGTGGTCACCAGTTGGTGCTGACGCAACAGGGCCAGTTGCTGGGAAAAGGCCGACTGGCTCAGCGCACTCTGTTGCAGCAGTTCGCTGACATTCTTCTCGCCATCAATCAACTGACACAGCACCAACAGACGCTCGGGGTGACCCAGCACCTTAAGCAGTTGTGCCGCCTGTTCTGCATGACGATTTACCGCGTCGAAATTTCCCATAATCTAAATTAGAAATTTCTCATATTTGATTTCAGTGTATAAGCAATCCACAGATTGGCAAGCATCATCTCCCCTTTGTGCACTGTTTTTGCTGGTCTGTTTTTTCGCGATTTTTGCGACCGGAGGGTGGTAGCCGATACCCCGATCCGGTGGCATGATGAATTGGTAACAAATCCCCCCGTTTTGCTGAGTTGGATCGTTTTGAGTCGCCGGTGCTGCTATTCGTTACCCCGCACCGGCCGTTTGATATCAAGGAGATAACCAGGAATGAAAGTGTTGGGATATGCGGCCCCCGCGCCCAAGGCGGCGTTGGTGCCATTTCGTTTTGAACGCCGTGCACCGCGCGCGGACGATGTGGTGATCGAGATCCAGTTCTGTGGTGTTTGCCATTCGGATCTGCACCATGCACGCAATGACTGGGGACGCACCACCTTCCCGGTGGTCCCCGGTCACGAGATCATCGGCAAGGTCGTTGCCGTGGGTGCTGAGGTGCGCCGCTTCCAGCCTGGCGATCGGGTTGGCGTCGGCTGCATGGTCGACTCGTGCCGCCAGTGCAGCCCGTGCGAACAGGGCCATGAACAGTATTGCGAGCATCAGACCACCTATACCTATAACGGCATCGATCGTCATGATGACCTGCGCACCTATGGCGGCTACTCGCAGACCATCGTGGTCTCTGACCGCTTCGTGCTCAAGGTACCCTCCGGTCTCGACCCCGCCGGTGCGGCTCCCCTGCTGTGTGCCGGCATCACCACCTGGTCGCCGCTGCGACGCTGGAATGTGCGCGCCGGCAGCCGGGTCGCGGTCATCGGCCTCGGCGGACTCGGTCATATGGCGCTCAAGCTGGCGCATGCGCTAGGCGCCCAGGTCACCCTGTTTACCCGCTCACCGGGTAAAGAGGAGGATGCGCGTCGGTTGGGAGCAGATCAGATTGTCTACTCTACCGATGCGGCACAAATGGCCACGGTGAAAGGCCGCTTTGATCTGATCATTGATACCGTCCCCTATGACCATGATATCCACCCCTATCTGCCCACGCTGGCGGTTGATGGCACCCTGGTGCTGGTCGGTTATCTGGGCGAGTTGAGCAAGCCACTCAATACCGTGGCGTTGATTGGTGGGCGCAAGGCGGTAGCCGGCTCGCTGATTGGTGGCATCCCCGAAACCCAGGAGATGCTCGATTTCTGCGGACTGCATCAGATCACCTCGGATGTGGAGGTGATCCGGATGGACGAGATTAACGCCGCGTTCGAGCGCATGCTGGCCAGCGATGTCAAATACCGGTTTGTGATCGATATGGCGACCCTGCAGGACACACCGGAGGTCGCATAACATTGCGAGAGCAATCAGAGAGCACAGCGTCTGGGGGCACCCCTGACGCTGTGGGATCACGTTTTCGCGTTCAAGTCGCTGACGCCACCGACTTCGGCGGTATCACACAAATCAGCACACTACACGGTGCGTTGGCGAGTAACGACGAGCCGACCGATCCCCGCCACCAGCGAGCCAGCGCATCCTGTTCACGATGCCCGACCACAATCAGATCAGCCTGCGCCGCGCGGGCGATCGCGCTGATCTCCTCCACCGGTTGGCCACGACACAGATAGGTGCGCACCTGCAACCCGGCCTGCTGTAACTCGGCCTCGCCTTCAAGCATCACGCGCTTGAACTCCTGCATTTCCCGATACAGGCATTCGCCGGACGGATAGACCGATTCGGCCATCGCCGTGCCCTGCGAATTGACGATCACCGCCACCAGGTGCACGGTGGCCTGACACAACACCGCCAGCTTGGCCCCCTGACAAAGTGCTTCACGACCATCCTCGCTTCCGTCATAGGCCAGCAAGATATTCCGGTACATATACGCCCCCTTGTTCACTGCACGAGTTCGTGGTGCAGACCAGGTCAGCTTCAACCGAAATTCAATTTGTATCAGTCTATCGCTTCACATTTTTAGCGACGGAGGGTTACTCATTACCCCCATCCTCACCCAAGGTCCGTTGCCAACGCTGAACCAGCGGATGCAGCAAAGAGAGCGCCGCATCAAAATCACAGCAGATCAGCGCGTTGTGGATCGGTCTGAAGTGCGGTTCATCGTCTGTCCCCTGCAGGGCTTGCGCCAAGGCCTCACCCACGGTCAGCGCCTGGGCATCACTTTGCAGCAACAGCGACTGCAATTGCATACCGAGTTGCCACCAAGGTCGGCATGTCAGATCCGGCGCCATCTCGTCCTCAACGGCCTCAGTCGGCAGCCACCCAGCCTGATCGAGCGCAGCGGCCAGCGGAGTCCAGACCTGCACACACTCATTCAACAGTTGTTGAAGCGTGTCTAACGTCAGCTCCGCCGCGTTTACACCCTGAGCATGCTGTTCCAGTCGTTTGGCGGCGCTTTGAAGTGATAGCGCCAAGATATGCGCGCGCAACGCCGTGATGACCCGCAGCACACACTACTCGAAAATTCCGAACCAGCCACGGTTAAAGTTTCATATGAAACCTTTTTGTTGTTATCTCGCGGCGATAATGGTACGCCTACCTCTAACATAGAACCGCGGGCTGGTTGGCCATGAAGCGTTCCGCTGCCGGGCCCACGCCCGATGACTCGGTTGATCCTCGGATCTGATCCGCCCCCCCCACGACAAGGATGTTGGTTGTGCTCACCCTGATAGAAGACGCTACCCTGTTCACCCCGGTGCCGCTTGGTCGCGCCAATGTGCTGCTGGCTGATGGCCGGATTGCCTGGATTGGCCCAACCCAGACGGCCTGGTCACTGCCGGCGCCATTAAAGAGAATTGATGGACGCGGCAAGTGGCTACTCCCGGGATTGATTGACCCGCTCGCCCATGTGCTGGGCGGCGGCGGCGAAGGTGGGTTCGCCTACCGGACACCAGAACTCTCGGCCGAACAGGCCTTACAGGCGGGGGTTACCACCCTGGTCGGCGCTCTGGGGACCGATAGTCTGACCCGCAATCCAGCCGCCTTGCTGGGCAAGGTACGCGAACTGGCGGCTCGTGGCGTCTCGGCTTATATGTATAGCGGTTCCTATCACCTGCCGGTGAAAACGGTGACCGGCTCTCTCGAACAAGATCTGCTGTTTATTCCCGAGGTCATCGGCGTCGGCGAAGTGGCCGTCAGCGATCACCGCTCCTCCCAGCCAGATCATCAATCGCTGGCCGCCTTGGCTGCCGAAGCCCGAACGGCAGGACTGCTGGCAGGCAAGCGCGGCCTGAGCTTTTTCCATATCGGCGACGCACAAAGCGGCTTGCAACCGCTCAGCCGCCTGCGTGATGAGACCGACCTGCCCAAGGAGCAGTTCTGCCCAACCCATTGCAATCGCAATCCACACCTGTTGAACGAGGCAGTTGAGTGGGGCAAACGCGGTGGCTGGATAGATCTCACCACCTCGACCACCCCGCAAATGGAGGCCAGCGGTGATATCGCCGCCTCGCGGGCACTGGCCTGGTTGCTGGCGCAACGCGTACCGGAAGATCGCATCACACTGAGCTCGGATGCCAATGCCAGCCTGCCACTGTTCCATGATGACGGCACCTTGAAGAGTGTCGAGGCTGGCGATATCGGCAGCCTGTGGCAAGCGGTTGTCCGCGCCTGTCGAGAAGAGAAAGTGCCGTTTCACACGGCACTGCAGTGCGCAACGCGCAATCCGTCGCGCATGCTGGGGCTGGCCGGAAAAGGGGAGATCAAGGTCGGCGCCGACGCCGATCTGTTGCTGGTCAACCCGGAAAGCCTGCAGATCGAGCAGGTGATCTCGGCCGGACAAACCCGCTGTTGATCCCAGCGGTTATGATTCAGGCGTCGGGACGCTCTCGTCCCGCGCCTCATCTTCCTCTGCTAAGCAATAGCCGCCCTTGCCCTGCTGTTTGACCTGATACATGGCGGCGTCCGCCTGTTGTATCAGACGCTCAGCGGTCATCTGAACAGCCTGGGGATAACAAACCAAGCCAATACTGGCTGATATCTTTAACCTGACCTGGCTATAGACCACCGGGCGCGCCACGATACGCAACAGCCGCTTGATCAGTTTCAAGGCATCCTGCCGACTGCCATGCCCTTGAATGACCGCAATGAACTCGTCGCCACCGATACGCGCCAACAGGTCTTGCTCGCGCAGCATCATGCGCATGCGCTGGCTCACGGTGATCAGTAATCGGTCCCCCACTGCATGACCATAGGTATCATTCACCAACTTGAAGCCATCCAGATCGATATAGGCGAGCATCAACCGCTCTCCGGCCGCGATGCTCTGCTCCATCAGCATCGGCAGTCGTTCATACAGCAACTTGCGATTAGGCAGGCCGGTCAACAAATCGTGATTGGCCTGCAACTCCAATTGACGCTGATGCTGTTTGCGATCCGAGATATCAGATGCCAAACAGACGTAATGGCGGACCACGCCCTGTGCATCGAACACCGCATCAATCGTGGCCAGCTCGGCAAAGACTTCACCATTCTTGCGCCGGTCCCATAACTCTCCTTGCCAGCGGCCATGGTTGAGCAAGGCATCCCACATCTGATGGTAAAACGCAGCATCCTGATAGCCGGAGTGCAAGACCCGCGGGTTTTCGCCGACGATCTCGCTCTCTGCATAGCCCGTCATCTCGGAGAACGCCTGATTAACCTTGATGATGGTGCCTTGCGCATCCGTGATCATAATCGCCTCACTGGCCGCAGTGAACACACTGGCCGCCAATTGCAGCGCCTCCTGTCCACGCAACTCAGCCGTTGTATCCTGCACTGTGGTAATCACCGCATAAGGCTGGTGAGTACCCGGCACAAATATCGGCTGACAATTCACCCTCAGCCAGACCACCTCGGCCCCCGGGCGATGAATCCCCATGACGGCATCATGAACCGGCACGCATAAGTTCAGACAGCGCACGCCCGGATACTCTTCAGGCGGCATTTCACTGCCATCCGCCCGGAGACGCATCCAGCCAAAATCTGCCAAGGCAGTGCCCACCAACTCGTCAGCGGGTACCCCAAAGATCCGACCGGCCTCCTGATTGGCCGAGAGAATCGTCAACGAGGCATTCTGCAACAGACAACCGAGCGGCAAGCTATCGTGCAACGCCCGGTAACGGGCCTCGCTTTCACGCAAGCCCTGCTCCGCCTGTTTGTGCGCTGTAATGTCCAGATGCGTACCCGCCATCAGCAGCGCGCGTCCCCCGGCGGAATAGGACATGATCTGCCCACGACAGAGCACCCACACCCAATGACCATCACGATGGCGCAAACGTATCTCGCACTCCACGGTCGGCAAGGTACCGGCAATATGTGCAGCAAAGATGCGGCTGGCATTCGCCCAATCCTCGGGGGCGGTCAACTGCTGCCAACGGGCAGGGGTAATAGGCTGTAACTCGGCACGCTGGTAACCAATCATCTGCGCCCAGTAATCGTTGATCAGGATCTGATCGGTCGAGAGAAACCACTCCCAGGTTCCAGCCCGGGTGCCATTGAGAATGTTCTGCAGGCGACGGCTTTTATGTCGCAAGCGGGCTTCGATGCTGAGCCGCTCGGTCAAATCGTAGATCAATGAATAGAGCAAGGCGCGTCCGTCTAATTGAATTGGCCCGCAATGCACTTCGACTTGCCGGATATCGCCATTGGCCAAACGATGAGAAAAGTGAAAGAACGAGCGTTGTTCAGCGGCCGCCTTGTCCATCTCTACCCGGATCTGGGCAGGCGAGAGACAGTTAATGTCACTGATACGCATACTGACCAGCTGTTGCTGGCTGTATCCATAAAATTCAGCCGCAGCAATATTGGCCATCACAATGGCACCATCCAGCGGGTCCAGTAGCAATTGTGGCGTCTTGGCGCGGTCAAAAAAGACCCGATAACTGTCTTCTTGTGCGGCGGGTAACGTCCGCTGAACCTGATGCAATAGATGGGACCAGTCCGCAATCAAGGACAAGTCAGCCTCGGTCGACATCGTCCGCAGACGCTGTAACCACTGCTCCAACTGCTGACATAGCGCCTCCCGGCGCTCGGCAAAGTCGTCCATGCGACCCTCTGCGGCCACTGCTTCGGGCAATATCCCTTCTTAGCATAGCGATTAGACGGCAGATTGAGCGTGCATTTTCTGCACAACTCACCATCAATCCAGGCGATTCATGATGACAGATGGTCATGAGGCCCGATCGTTTGCGATGGCCAGACCTCGAACGCGGGGCGAGAGCTCTACGCGCTCAATCAACAGCCATCTCACGCTGCAACGGCTGTGCAACACCGAACCTGAATGCGATATATCAAATTATTCGCATATAAAATGAAGGGTAAATATTGAACAGATCGTCTATATGGCAGATCACACAATAAGAGCAAAAATCAGCATAAAGGACTCATTAAGTTATAAATTACCAACCAATCCAGTAGCGTCTTAACATATTAATACGATCTGAGTCACTCATTCGCCAAAAAGTGAATATAATATGATCAGTTAAAGTTTTGAATAAAAAACCATCATCGCAAACCCAAGCACGGCAGCGCTGTAACATTTATTTACATTTCATCGTTTTAGCTGCACACCTAATCCACCGCTATAGGATCTATGGGATATAGCGCACGGAACAAAATAATGGATTACAACCACTACAGTGATACCCAAATCAACGCGATAATCGCCAAGTTTATTGCGGATGATACAGAGTCTGATTTCTCGCCTTGCAGCAATATCAACGACGCCTGGAAACTGATTGTCGAACAGGAAATCTCGATCATTCCAGAGCCCAATACTGAGATGTGGGTGGCGGTAGCCTTTCCACGCGTCCGCCAAATCTCCTCCTCGCAGCTAGAGGTCAACGGCTACTCGGCGCGGCATGCCAACCCGTTACGGGCGGCCATGCTGGCTTATATGAAGATGATGGAGACCTATAGTCTGGATAGGGTTTAATACTCCAACCACGGCCAGTCAGACCATCACCATCATGACAACAGGTTCTGGCTGGCCGATGATTGCAACCAGGCACATCCATCCCCAAGGTATTTCAAGCCAGCGCGCCCTGTTCGAATCAGGAGACCAGTTCAATCCCGCCATCCACGGCAATGGTCTGCCCGGTGACAAAACCATTCTGCATCAGAAAGAGATAGGCACTCGCGACCTCTTCTATGTTGGCGGTACGTTGCAACGGGATGGTGGTCGCGAAGTAGTGTTCGGTCGCCGCAACCTCGGCTGGTGGCAGATGATCCCACAATGGGGTACGCGTCCAAGTCGGTGACACCGCATTGGCCCGTGCGTGCGGCGCCAGTTCAACAGCCAGCCCACGCACCATGGTGCGGATCGCCTCATTACCAATGATTGCGCCGGAGGCATTCTGCGGTCGTCCGCCCGACCCGGCAGTAAAGGTCATACTGCCCCCAGCCTTCAAGCGAGGCGCCGCCAAGCGAGCAATCTGCAGGTTGGCAAACAGCTTTTCTTCGATCGCCTGGCGGATCACCGCCAAGTCAGCCCCCAGAAAGCCGCCGCCCATAAAACCGCCCGCCATCGACACCAGGTGATCAAATGGTGCCATAGAGGCAAAGAACGCCGCCAACTGCTCGCTGTTGCTGGCATCAAGTTGTGCCCCAACCACCTCAGCTGAACCCGCCTTCAACTGTTCAACGGCCGCCGACAGGCGCTCAAGGTTTCGACCCGTCACGATTAGACGCGCGCCGGCCTGTGCCGCCAGTTGCGCTACCTTAAACCCGAAACCTGAACTCCCACCAATCACCAGGACGGTGCTGTCACGTAATGCTGTCGTCATTAACCTCTCCTCGCCTGCTTCACTGTTCGGTATCTCCTGCCCCTCGCAGCCATCAAACAGCCGCGAGAGACGGTGTTAATCGTCCAACCGCTCATGCACGTCACTGACCCCTTGCATCCAGTAGACGGCAATATGCATGGCTTGCTTGGCGATCCCCTTCTCTTTGAGCAAGATGACTCGCAACTGACGCATCTGGCTGCCCTCACCGGCCGCCCAGACAAATCCATCACCTGCCGGCAACACCAGATCACTGATCGACTGCAGCATGGCCGCTTCATCATGCACCCAGTGCACCTGCACCGACGCCGCGCTGGTCAACGCGCAATGCTCCCTGGCATCACTGACCTGAATCACTACTGTCACTTGCGCGCCGGCAGGCAACTCCTCCAACCGACGACGGATCGCCGGCAGGGCTGAACTGTCGCCCACCAACAGATGCCAGTCATAATCCATCGGAATAATCATCGATCCGCGCGGGCCCGCTATCACTGCCGTCTGACCAACTTGCGCCGCTCGCGCCCAGTCGGAGGCATCGCCTTCAGGATGCAAGGCGAACTCCAGCGCCACCGTCCGGGCTGCGGCATCGCAACGCACCGGGGTATAGTGACGACGCACCACCGCGCCCTGCGGAGTGGTGAAAATAAATTTCACATGATCATCAAACGACTGCGAGACAAAATCAGCCAACGCCTCGCCACTAAAGGTCACACGAACCATCTCGGGTGACAGCACCTCTACATCGGAGACTGTCACCTCGCGTTGGCGAAGTTCATAACGAATACGTTGGATCTCTCTTACCGGGGGCTGGGGGTTCATGTTGCGTCCATATTGGTTGATAATGTCATGTATTCTGGAAAACATGGTTGATAAAGTCAACGATATGCACACCGAGAACAGTGAAGAAATTTTCGACGTGATCCACACGTCCATGCACCTGCTCCGCGCCCGCCAGTTGCGCGCTTTGCGTGACAGCGAGGTAGCACTGACTCATATGGAAGCGAGAGTCCTGAGTTTCTTTGACCGCCACCCAGGCGAGACGCTCAGCACCCTCACCGCGCACTCCGGCCGCGACAAGGGCCAATTGGCTCGCCTGCTGGCCAACCTGCGCGAGCGCGAATTATTGGTCGCCCGGCCCGATGAACAAGACCGCCGCAATGTCCGTCTGTCACTGACCCCAACCGGCCAACAAATCGCCGACACCATGCGCCAACAGCAACACCACCTCTCCCGCCAAGCCGTACAGCACTTCAGCGCCGAAGAGGAACAACAACTGATGACCTTGTTACACCGAGTGCTAAAAAATCTGGAAGAAGCGGAGGAGTGATGGGGCGGGAAAGTGTCTTGAACACTGGAGGGGATTCACTACAACTGGTGGCATCCACACCAACACAATGGTGGGATACCACCTGCTGAAGCTGAAAATCGGTCTAACAAAGTGTCCGGATTTTGTTGACCACTACAGTCTTTACCTACCTTGCCGGAATAACTTGCATTTAGGCCCAGCCGTCCGGCAGCCTCTGAAGCGCTTATGCCTACGTTATGGCCGTTCCACCATAGCTCCATCTTCTCCATGATGAGGTGATAATAATCGCCCTTCACCATGAACCTGCTGTTGTTGGCCTCACTGTGTTCTGACTCTGAATCGGTGAGTACCCAACTCCAACCGGTGTCATACCAGTGTTTTACCTCAAGCCAGAATTGTAAAAGCTGCTCTCTGTCTGTCTGCCTAACCCGTCCGTTATCGTAGGAATACCCGAGAATATCGTTAACTGCGTCCAGGCTGATCTTGCCTGTTAGCTCGATAACGGCAAAGCGGCTGTTACCCGTGGTGTCCTTGAAAAACTCGTCATCATTGACCGTGCCAACGAAAACGCCTTGCCTTCTCTTGTTAATAGCGCTGCGGGCGTATGGTGCTCGGAATGTGTCCACGTCCTTTGTGATATGTGCCTTGAGCGCCCCAGCCTCTTTGCGAGTTGTACGCTCAAGCTCCGATAGCTCAACAATGTGGTGGCTTGCCACAGCAATCACTGAATCCTTGTTCTCAGCATCCAGACTGGCCTCAGGTAGAAAGCTCCCCTCCACGATGGAACAGACACGAGACAGGAAAGCAGATTTTCTGGTCGATTGTCCCCCCTTCAGCACAGGCACCAGCTTTGACGAAAAGCGCGGCTCGTAGATCGCAGCAATTGCGCTGATAAACCACTTCCGCATGACTGTATCCTTGAGTAGCGGGTCAGTGCAGGGGATGTAGTCCAGAACGCGCTGAACACGCTCCACGCCGTCCCAGTGCTTGCCGTCGAGTGCTGCGGCAATAGGGTGATAGCTGTTTTGCTCACCTATGGCTGCGAGGTGGTAGTCAATCGCAGTAATAGGAAGATCGGTCTTCACTGCTGCGTCAATTATCATTGAGCGTAAAGCCTCGAAACTCGGCTCAACTATCCGCCCACCCTGTTCAATGTCCAGATTAAGATTCATTCGGTTAGTGGCTATCTGAATCCCCATGTAATGGAGAAGCGCATTCAGGTTTTTACTTGTCGGCAAAGGCTTGCGTTGTTTATCTTGACCCCTTTCCGGATATGACAGTTCCCGAGATACCAGCTTTGGCGAGTCTGGCGGTAGCTGGTATCCTTTAAACGCTTCTGCTGCTGACTGTTTCGCCTTCACATAGCCATTTTCTTGAGCCATATGGACAACGGTCCCGATACCTGTGCCGCCCCCTGCATTGGAACGGTCGAACTTCATTCTAACATCATCACTACCTTGGTATTTACGGCCTGTGCTGCTCCATCTGTCGAGAATAGCAAACACCTGATCGGTCTTCCCAAGTTGGTCGATCACTCCATTAATGACTTTCCACCATTCGCTTTCACCAATATCAGGGCTGATATAACTCAACATTCGTTCTGTCTTATCCAGCGTCCATTCGTCGTGCAGACGAATGGGGACTACATTGGTATTGGTATGAGCGCTGGCTTTACCCTTTTTTTTCAGAGCGGCGAGCACAGCAGGCGGGGCCTCGGCGGGAACAAAATCAGCCATCCTATTTGTTTTCGAGGATTTCAGATAAACAAGCTGATTACCCCACTTGATATCTACCGCGAACCCAAGACCGTTTTCATTTGGTTGGTTGTACTCTTCTTTACTAACCCAGTCCGGCATAACGAATAGAAAATGCAAAGATGAACTGTCATTTTTCCATTGAATGCAATGACACATCAGTTCATCTACAGAAAACCCGAGAGTTTTTGCTAGTTCTTCAATGGTTACAGCGCCGTCCTTGTAACCGTCCCAATCGACCAGAACAAACCTGTTTAGTCTTATCCCTATGCAGTCTCTACAAGCCCGCGACCATTTGGGATGATCGATAGGATACTTCTGCTCGTTGCCAAACGGTTCTTGTTTGAAATTTGGCTTTTGTCCAGGCAACGCCGGAACCTTATATACCGGAATCAGGTCATACTGATCACTAAGATCACGTAGATGTTTATCTAACCAGTCACCTTGACTAGGCGGCGGTGGTGCAATATTATTTAAAAGCATAGCTGCTCCAGTGGCTTTGTGTTTTCCAACGCTCTCGCAAAGCGCTGAAAATCGGCAAAAACCTTTTAATGGTGTGGATACATAGTTGAAAGGGTAAAAGGCTCCAGTGTGGATACATTGGAGCCTTTTTTCATTCCAGCTCGCCAGCCATCCAGAGACCAAACAGCGGCTTATTCAGAAACAGTCTATTCCCTACCTCACGGCAGCATTTACGGAGAGACGGATCTTCATCGCGCTTACGCAAACACCGCAACAGCACCTGATAATTCATACCAGGTACGTTAGCTTCTCGGATGGGTGTCCAGTTGTTTAAGTCCATTGCCAGTTCTTGAATTTTACTGTTCATGATAAAACCCTCAGATAATTGATTTAATGAAGTCAGTGCGAGCCAACAGTTGATATATTGGTTCACTGTGGTTCGCATTGCAACCCCTTATATCATCTCTGCATAAATGTAAAGTTATTTACTCGTGATTTTGGTTTAAAATTATTTATTGAGGTTAAATAAATTTAGTCTGAATTAAAAACCATCCAGCTATTATTTATTTAAAATATTTCCAAAAACTTCATCTACCGCAGCCTTTTTACTATCAACGGAGTGATGAACGTACCGCTGGGTCGTGACAATGGTCTTGTGGCCCAGTACCTCTTTAATCACTGACAGGGGTTGCCCACTCATAGCCAGGTAACTGCCGGTTGTGTGTCTAAGGTCGTGGTACACGAAGCCGGTGATATCTGCCTGGGCCAATGCGGCGTACCAATGCTTGTCGAAGTGCTTGAAAGGGAATAGGGAATCATCAGGGTGTGGGAACACCCAGCCATTCCCGATCTCACGAAAGGCGGCCAGCTCATTCAGGCAGTCACTAGTAAGCGGCAAAACGCGGTCTGTGCCGTTCTTCGTGTCGCTTAGGTATGCTGTTTTGTCTTGGAAGTTGATCGCGTTCCAGCGTAGCCCTAGGAGCTCGGAGCGGCGAGCCCCAGTGCTAACTGCCATCAGCACGAGCAAGTGAAGACGCTCCCACTGACTTGCCTTACAGGCGACTAACAGTCGCTCCAATTCCTCACGGGATGCGAATCGCTCCCGCTGGCGGGCTTCTTTTCTTTGTTTGATCTGGCGGGCGGGGTTGTGTTGGCAGTCGTAGCGGTCGTTTATGTACTCGAACACAGAGGACAGCGCGGACTTGTAGCGATTATGGGTAGCCGTAGACATACCATCATCAAGCATTGACTGAAGACACTTTTTAACGTCCTGTTTTGTGATTTTGCCGATTAGCTTGTCTGCACCAATCGCACCGGCCCACCAGTTGAGACGCCCTTTAACATTTGGGTCTTTACCGGTGTGCTGATCGAGGTACTCAGCTATAGCACTTTGGAGGGATAGAGTATTGAGCGTAACATTAGCCAGTGTATTGGCTAGGTCAGCATTGAGGGTGATGAGTGCCGCGAACTTCTCGGCCTCTTTTTTAAGGCGAAATGTTTTAGATACACGAGAACCCTCCCGCATGAATTCCACGCGGTAGGTTTTACCTTTTACGCCAATTCGTTCTTGTACTTTTGCCATTTTCAACATCCTTACGCCTGATTACGCCTGATGGGCAGGGTGAGAGCATGAGTGTTCATTTTTCACTCGCTGCTGTAATACCAGCCACAATGACTTGTTTCAGATAGTCGCTATTCATGGCAGCTATCTTTTGTTTGCGCCTGATACTGGCGCTTTTGCCTTTCTCCGCTCGCAGCATATTCAGCGCCATATGTCTCACTGTTGCCAATATCTGAGCCGCGTCGCCACGATGGATGGGGCACGCATCTTCTTTCATCGTGACGTCCAGTACCCAGTGCAG